>JBGSHQ010000152.1:0-4330 GCA_041752095.1 Bdellovibrionia bacterium | reverse complement strand
CGCAAACTCATAGAGCGCAGCAAAGCGCGGCCCTTCGGGTAAAAACTTCCGGGACGTAATTCGCATCGCAAGCGACGGATCCTTACCCTGAAGAAAACGAATCACACCTTCGATCGAAGCAAGATACTGATCATAATTTTCTAAGAAGAACGAAACGATGGGATGCCGACCGTCCCCCTGCATCTTCGTCGCCTTCACTAAAGACTCACGAATCCGCACCAGCCCATCACGAGAAAAAAGTCTGAGCACAAGCAGGAGCGCAGGATCGGCCTGGTCAGCCTCGATCCTCTGAGTGCGCAGAAATCCCTTTAAATATGCCGTTGCAGGATACGGCGTATTCAGCTGGGTCATCGGTGGAGTAACGAGAAGAATCTTCATCGGTGTGGGAGAGGTATAGCTGGCAAAAGCGCAATGCGTCAAGAACCAATAACTACAAGATATTACTCTGTTATAAACCCCAGTCCCCAGATATCCGGGTGCTTTTTCCTTAATATCTACGCTAGAATCGTAGGTCTATGCGCGCACTCAGAACCCTAAGAAAGATGTTACTCGACCTCGCCCGCCTCTTCCGGATTACCTGGGAGTTTCTGATCGGCTTTCATTTCTTTGGTTATACCTACCCGGTGGTCAGCGTTTTCGGTTCTGCTCGAATCCCAGATACCCACCCCGCCTACCCGCTCGCACGAAAATTTTCTGAAAAAGCAGGACGCGCAGGTTTCACCATTATGACAGGCGGCGGAGCGAGCTTTATGGAGGCCGCGAATCGGGGCGCTCGTGATGCAAGCGCACAGTCGATTGCTTGTAACATCCGACTTCCCTTCGAGCAGAAGGCGAACCCGTACGTCGACCGCGTGCTCACCATGCGCTACTTTTTCACGCGCAAATACATGCTCATCAGTTACTCACTCGGTTTCGTTTATTTCCCAGGCGGTTTCGGGACGCTTGATGAACTTTTCGAAGTCCTCACACTCATGCAAACAAAAAAACTCCCCGTTCGCCCCGTCTACCTCGTCGGTAAGGAATACTGGAAAGGGCTCGATCAGTGGCTCCGTGGCCCCGTGTTTGCTGAAGGCGCGATCGGAAACGAATCACTCCCACTCTTTAAAATCACCGATAATGTCGATGAAATCGTCGATGACTTAGTAAGGACGAAAAATAAAATAGACGAGCACGGAGAGCGCTACCCGATAAATCGCGAAGCTAAGAAACCCAAATCGCTTTAAGAGCTTCATCAGAAATCCGATTGAGACGACCCCGAAGAAAAACGTCGAGAAAAAAGCGACAAGTAAAATCGATGCTTCGATATCGCCAGAAAAAAGTACAGACCCATTTTTTTTCAGTTCGAACAGTATCGCCCCAGCAGTAATCGGGGCCGACATGAGAAAAGAAAACCGGGCTGAGGCCCCACGTTCAAGCCCGAAGAGTCGACCTCCGGTCATCGTCGACCCTGAACGCGATATTCCTGGGACGAGTGAAAGGCACTGAAAGAGACCGATTCCGAGCGCGTCTTTCCAAGTGAGGGCGTCGATATGTCTTTTTCGTTTTGTGAACCGGTCGGCTGCGTAGAGCATGATCCCCCCGAGGATGAGCGTGACCACGATCACACCCTCGCCACGAAAGATCGTTTCGGCTTGTTTATGAATGAGAATTCCTGCAAGCACCGCTGGAACAGTGGCGATCACGAGAAGAAAGAGTGAAACGCCATTTCGTTTCGCGAGATTTTCCTTAACCTTCGCGGGGTGCAGAAGCTCCCACCAGTCCCTCCAGAAGTAGAGCAGTGTCGCGCAAAGAGTCCCTAAGTGAAGAAACACATCGAAGGTAATCCCTGGATCTTCGTGGCCTAAAAACTTTGGGAGTAGGATCAGGTGGGCAGAGCTTGAAACCGGAAGATATTCCGTTACGCCTTGCACCAATCCATATAGCACCGCATCTAAAATACCCATCAGTCCACCTCGATTTCTAAAAGTTTTTCATCCTTCCCGACTCTTTTCTACAAGTATTTCTTCTCTCATCCCTGTCTGAATTCATTTGGAGAATTGCCCAAGCGGTGCAATCCTTTTGACACAAAGGAAGACCCCCGAATGAAACTTATCCCATCTGCGCTTTTAGGCGCACTCGTTATCACCTTCATGAGCTTTACGGCCTGCACGAAGAAGGAAGAAGCAGCGCAAGCAACCGCCCAGCCGATGACTGAAAAAGCAGCGCCCGAAGCCGAACTTAAAAAAGAAGATATTAAAGTGGGAACGGGCGCTGAAGCCGTTAGTGGAAAACGCGTTACCGTTCATTACACAGGAACTCTCACTGATGGAAAAAAGTTCGACTCCTCTGTCGATCGTAAAGAGCCCTTCTCTTTCCCACTCGGCCAAGGCCAAGTGATTAAAGGATGGGATATCGGAGTTGCTGGGATGAAAGTCGGCGGAAAACGAAAGCTTACGATTCCTCCGTCGCTGGGTTACGGCGCACGTGGAGCTGGAGCTGTCATTCCGCCTAACGCGACACTTTTATTTGATGTTGAACTTTTAAAGGTTGAGTAAATTTTTTTAAAAAAGGGAGAAAAACATGTCTGAAACTGAAAATAAGTCTGAAATCCTCGTTGTTGCATCGAAATTAAAGAATTACATCCGTGAAAAATCTGGAATGAATACTTCGGCAGCAGTTGTCGACGTCCTTTCCGAAAAAATTCGCAGGATGTGCGATGAAGCAGTGGAGCGCGCTAAATCCGACGGCCGTAAAACCGTTATGGACCGCGACTTCGGTTAATCGTTTACTTAAAAGATGAAAAGGGGTCGGCTGATTAGCCGGCCCCTTTTATTTTATGAATTTCAAAAATCTCCCCGTCGTAAAACCAGAACTTCTATCGCTTGGAAAAAAGCTCGGAGCTGCACGGATTAAAGAGATTATCCGAAAGTTTTACGACAGGCTTGCAGCCGATGTGCTTGTCGGCTTCTTCTTCGATGGAAAAAATCTCGATCTTATTGCCCAAGGACAGACGGCATTTCTCCTTAAAGCTTTCGGAATTACCCAGAGTTACACTGGCCACGCTCCATCTGAAGCCCACTCCGCTCTCCCACCCATTCTCGAAGGTCATTTCGATCGTAGGCTAGTAATACTGGACCAGCTTCTACGCGATGAGGGTCTGAATGTTGACGAACGCGCCGCATGGGTCGGGTTTGAAAATGCTTTTCGATCGGCCGTCGTTTCCTAACTTGTGTTTCGTCAGTACATCTGTTTTTATTCTAAAAGGAATTTAAATATATGGCCTCTGTTAGCGCAGGTGAAGTTCACATCATAGATTCTGATCACGACGTCGGCGAACTCCTTATGGAGCTTCTTGAAAACCAGTTTCAAGTAAAGACATTCGAGAAACTCGACGATTTTAAAAAATCTTTTATCGATCCCTCGGCGGGACTTAAGCCCGATCTCATCATCTCAGACGCAAAGCTTCAGGACGCGCGTGGACTCGAGACGCTTAAGTTCGTTAGGAAACATAACCGCACTGTTCCTTTTATCCTTCTCGTAAATAAACCAAGCTCTGCTTGGGTGAATGAAGCTTTCAAAGCGGGTGTAACTGATTTACTTGAGAAGCCTTTCGAGTCTTTTCTTTTTATCGATAAGTTTCCGGGCAGAATCCAGCAGTCACGCGCCCTCCAGAATCTTAATAAAGCGATGGAGCTCCTCGAATCTCAAGCCCTACTCACGACGACACACTATAATCGCCTCGTCGATCGTGCTAATCTGAAAGGAGTTACCAAACTCCGCTATCCGTCTAAAGATGAAGACAAAATTAAATTTGATCACGCACGAAAGACGGAAGCTAAACTCTTAATCGAACTCGAACAGCATCGAAACGACTTTTTAAAACTGGAATTATGAAATCCCCCGCTTCACTGATCCCCCCTTTACCTCTTCATGAACGAATTCATGCCATAAGATTTTTTGCGAACATGAACCAACTCGAACTCGCGAAAGCACTGGAGTGCTCGCAAGGAACAGTTTCGAAACTTGAAAACGGTGACCTAGAGCCCACTGCCTTTCAGCTGATTCGTTTGAGGGAAACGTTCGGTATTTCGATCGATGCGATAGTCGATGGACTCATCCCTTATCGCTCCATTGCTGAGCGGTTTTCTAATGCGACCCTCATTCCAAATCGCTATGCGCGTGGGGCCAACTCAAAACTAAAATTTCTTTATCCCCTCATTCATGCTTTTGAAGCTCGTTATGGGATATCTGCATTTAAAACATTTCTCCAGCACGCAGGGATAAAGCAATCACTCCTTGCAGAACCTGAAATTTTACTTAACGGAATATTTTATGAAGAACTCACTCAGCA
>JBGSHQ010000151.1:0-6668 GCA_041752095.1 Bdellovibrionia bacterium | reverse complement strand
GGTCCGGCACAAGAACTTTTACGGTCGGATGAGATTCGTAAGGCTTATCTCGGGGAGTGCTAAAACCGAAACTCTGACTCAAGCTTCTCTTCGATTGGCGAACTTCTTAGATCCAGCGTCTTCATGATCTCAGAGCTGTTTAAACTGAAATCAAGTTTATCCCCGTCAGGCAGAATGATCATTCCCTTGGTGATGACTTTCTTCTTTTTTAAAATTCTATCGGTGTCGAACTTAAAAGTCCGAGCGAAGTGAGTTGCCATTTCGAAAGGGGTGAGGCGAGTGAGTCCACCGTAGTGATAGAGAGCGCCCTTTACAGGGTTATCGACGAGCGCTTCGATTGCGCTAACAGCATCAGAGACTGAAACCCAGGAATAATATTCTTCATCAGAAAACTCGATCGACTGGCCCGAGTCGAGTGCTACGCGTAAGCGATCGAAAACAGATGGCCTCCATGGATGAGCAGAACCCACCAATGGAGAAAGGCGAAGTACCGCACCATTCATGGCGCGTCCTCGTACAACGTTTTCACCCCCCGCTTTTAACTTTCCTAACAGAGTCATCGGCGAGACGTTATCCGTTTCTTTGTAGTTTCCCTTGGTGCCATCAAACACAGCAGACGAAGAGACATAGATAAACTTAGCAGAAATCATTTCAGCCGCGTGAAGCACATCGCTTGCACTCGAAGAAAAAATTTTCTCTGCTAACTTAGCGTTCGCATCTACCCATGCAGAGTCCTCGGGTCCACCGAGAAACACCACAACATCAGGGCGATTTGCATAAATGATCCGCTTCATTCCGTTCACATCGCGAACGTCGATCGGTAATGATAATACTCCTTCGATCTGTACTGGATGAGTCAGATAGGTCGTAACAACACGGGCCCTCTTCCGCAAACTTCGCGCAAGATGACTTCCGAGGAGTCCATTTCCTCCGACAATCAGTACCCCAAGCGATGAACGACGACCTGTCATGATAGATAGAGTAACCGAAGTTTATTCAGATTTCTCGTATCCAATCGCTTATCTCTAAGCGATTGACCCCTGGCGGGGCTCTCCCTCTAGTGGAGAAGCCCGACTCCCTTCCCGAACCGCCGAAGCTCAGCGGAGGAGGGGGGTGGGGCTCTCCCATCCATGAGAGAGCCCGCCATGAGTCGTCATCGTCTTCGTCATCGATACTTACCCGAGCAGCTTTACAGCTGAGGAGTTCGTATTATTTGCTTGGCCAAGGACACTGATGCCTGCTTGCATCAGAATATTGTTCTTGGTCATTTCGGACACTTCTTCAGCGAAGTCAGTGTCGCGGATTCGGGAGTTTGCGGCCGAGAGGTTCTCGTCTGCAATCGCGAGGTTGTTGATCGTCGACTGGAGTCGGTTTTGAAGCGCTCCGAGATCGGCTCGAATCGAGTTCACTCGAATCAGACCGTCATCGATGACCGACAGCGAGAGCTGTGAGCCTTGTTTCGTCGCAACCGATTCACCGCCCAGTTTTAGGGCATCGAGAGAAGCGTCCGAACGTTCACCGTTATAGACAACCCTGTCGAGAATCGGATTATTCTGAGTACCTACCTGAATTTCAAAGATTCCTGCCTTACCATTTAACAGCGGTGTGCCGTTAAACTGTGTTGCGTTTGCAATTCGGTCGATCTCTTGCTTCAGTGCCTGATATTCTCGGTCTGTGAACTGTCGTTCAGTATCACCGATAGTATCAGAAGCTGCCTGGATGGCGAGTTCCCGGAGTCGGATCATGATGTTTGAAATTTCGTTCAAACCTCCTTCCGAAACCTGGATCAAGGACACACCATCTTGTGCGTTCCTTTTTGCCTGTCTCATTCCGCGAATCTGGGCTCGGAGGTTTTCCGAGATTGCCAGACCTGCGGCATCATCACCCGCATGATTAATGCGGCTACCTGATGCAAGTTTTTCGAGCGATTTATCAAGCGCCATTCGAGTTTGACCCATCGTACGCTGGGCGTTCAGCGCAGACACGTTCGTATTAATACGAAGACCCATATTAGACTCCGTTCATGGTTTCTTAACCTCCGTGTTAACGCTTCGGAATTGCTTCCATCAGCGACCCAATCCATCGGGATTTGTTTACTCCCCGGAATCGTTCCACCATGGAACGACTCCACTTTTCTCCGGGCTTTGGCTATTCCTTGCCTCCCTCCGGAAAAATCTGATTCCCTAGATTCACTGGATCGCGCAAGCATTCGCGCGGTTTGGGATTTGATCTACGCCTTCCGCGTGCACCATCTTGGGCACACGTCAGGCGTAGATCGATATCCACTCCAGGAAACAAGCACCGGCATTCGCCAGGCTTTCGGGTAAAAATTTATTCTAAGTAAGTGATCAGCTTATAAGGGCTGCCCACTCATCATCCCATTCCGCCACCTCCGAGTAGCTGCAGTGCTGTTTTAATCGTAGTATTCGCCTGTGATAGGACCGACGTACCCGATTGCATGAGAATTTGGTTCTTCGTGAGATTCGTGGACTCTTCTGCAATATCTGCATCGCGGATTCGGCTATTTGCAGACGCCATGTTCTCTCTAGAAATTTGGATTGTGTTAATCACGGACTGAAGTCGGTTTTGGAGTGCGCCGAACTCGGCTCGCATGGAAGTCACACTTCCAATCGCTTGATCAATCGATGCGAGAGAGTTCTGCGCACTGATTTTATCAGCGACATTAGAAAGGTTCATTCCGAGTGCTACAGCACTTACGTCGGCTGCGCTTGAGTCGAAGAGTTTAACTCGGTCAGTGAGTGGATTATTACTCGTACCGATTTGAATTTCGAAAGCTTGGGCCGATCCGTTTAAGAGAGGAACGTTATTATACTTCGTGCTCTTTGCGATACGGTCGACTTCTTGGAGAAGCTGTTGGAATTCGAGATCTAAGAATCCGCGTTCAGTTGGTCCGACAGTATCAGAGGCAGCTTGTACGCCAAGTTCGCGAAGGCGAATCAGCATGTTACTGACTTCACTCATTGCGCCTTCAGCGACTTGAACAAGTGAGATACCGTCTTGAGAGTTTCTTTCTGCTTGGCCGAGTCCGCGGAGTTGGGCTCTTAGGCTTTCAGAGATTGCGAGTCCGGCGGCATCATCACCTGCGTGATTAATGCGAGATCCGGAACTTAATCTTTCTAATGTGGTGTCGAGCGAGGCACGAGTATTACGCAAATTTCTTTGCGCAATGAGTGCAGGCACGTTTGTATTGATTCGTAATCCCATGCCTTCCTCCTTGAAGGTCCGTCAGCCAGTCCATGGCTTAGGGGATTAAGCAGTTTCTTTTAGAGTTTGTTCCTAGGTCACATCCAGTGACTTAAGTACCTCTACTGCTTCCATGTGTCTCATCGGACCTGGGCTGGGAAACTTAATAAAAAAAATGAGGCCTCCACGTTTATTTTTCGTGAAGGCCTCATTAGTTTTTAGAATCAAGCACTTAGCGTGCGGTTATTTTTAAAGAAAATTTAAGCGGCGTAAGAATAATCGTCGTCCGCGTGCCACATATCATAGAGAGTGACGCCTTTTTCATCGCGGAGCCACTTCGTTGCATGGTCTGGCGGGTCCATTCCTAAGCATTTCGTAGCGAAAGCATGCACCGTCATTGTTTCGCCGTTCGCAACGACTTTAAATTCGTTATTCGGCTGTTTCGTGATCTTGCAGGTTTGCTTTGGGTTCGAAACAAAGAAAAGATCCTGCCCGTCCTTTAAGTTTCCAGCATGGACGAAGTGGGTTAAGTCGAATTTACCTTTTTTCTTACTCATTCATTAGCTCCTTCATTAAGAGTAGATGAAGAGAGGAGCCGCCATTATTTTGGCAGGTCATGATTCTCTCTTACTCATGGATACATCGGTCGAATGGGTTACTTAATTAAGTTAGACTTATAAATATGGGACTAGAAATAAGAGAGATCACATCGAAAGAACGTGCGATCTACAGTGCGCTCATTGACGCTTCTTTTGGATTACTTGCCCCCCTCTCTTATTTAGATGATTTCCCCGTTTGGGATCCAGAAGTCCCGAACCAGTGGTGCCGTTATCAAATCGGCGCCTGGTCTGAAGGAACTTTTGTCGGGACAGCATCACTACGAATCGTGAATTATCAGCCATCTACTGGCGAAGCGATCCATCTCGGTCTTATTGGAGCAGTGGCGACTCATCCCTCTTTTCAGGGAAAAGGAATCGCCTCCCAGCTTTTAGAAAAAATAATTAATGAAGGCGAAAGAAAAAAGGTAAATCTTTTTTCGCTCTGGGGTTCAGAAAGTCACCTTTATAAAAATAAAGGATTCGAATTCGCGGGTCTCCAAATTCGTTCTCCGCTGAATAAAATAAAATTAGAAGGACCCACCTTAAAGCACTTTGAAATTCGCGAGGGTCTAAGTGATTCGGTATTTTCGTTTTTCTTAAGTCGTAAATACGGCGTCCTTTACGACCCAGAAGATCTGCTTTGGATGAAGAAGCAAAAAAACGTGATCTGGCGAAGCGTATGGGTCGATGGAGAAATCGAAGCGTACTGCGCATGGAACCGAGGCATCGATCTTCCGAATATGATCCACGAACTCGGAGGGAGTGAAGAGGGAAGGCGAACACTTCTCGAAGCGGTGTCAGTTTCACATCCCCATCTCGAACTCATGCACCATCCGTGTTTAGAAAAAAGAGGGATCATTTCTTCTGCGCCGATAGAGTTTCTAGCTCAGTTTCGATTAGGCGTAGAATCGGAACGTGTTCCAGGTTTAATCGGCGAGATTTGGTTAAGCGGAATGGATTCGTGTTAGAAAATTACCTGAGAAGTTAGGTTTAGAACCTGAACCCATGTCGATTCTACTGGCGAAGATTTATACGAGGTGTTTACACCGGGTGCAGGTTTTACATTTAAATAGAGAGCACGAAGAGCTGATTGATCCCTTGGCGAGAGCTCAACTTTAAGCGGATTCGATTTAATAAAATCACAATGCACGAGTAAGTTATCGAGGGACTGAGTGCTCTGACCATACCGAATGCGCCCGCGGCGAAGTTCATCGCCCATTCCGCACATGAGAATGGATTTTCGGTAAAGGATCTGTGCAGTTTTCCTACAGTAGTTCATAACTGAAAAAGGGTCATAATCGGTACCCAGTCGATCTTCGGTGTTAGGGCTAGCACCTTCGAGGGTGTAGTCGTCTGCCCGGGTAAGAATGCCATATGTTTCAAAACAGTAGCGAGGCTGTTCGGTAGTAAAATCTCTTCTCCTTTCTTCGTGAAGAAGACCAGTAAGATGACCGAATTCGTGAATGATATTTAAATTAATCAAATCACTCGATATATCTGCATTAAATGTTTTGATTATTCTTTCTAGATCCGCGCGCCCACGACTCTCCGGCGAGATCCTTGTATTTAAAGCTGTTCTTAAATCAGCTTGAATCTTATTAATTTCGGAAGATACGAAAGTTCGGTTGAGTGCAAGACCACTTTTCTTTTTCACGCGTGTTATGAAGGATTCAATTTTATTTACGGTAGAAACATTTGAAGTATAATCACCAGAGGTGGCGATGCTTCCGATGTTCTTTAAACTCATATCATTCACTAGAAGAATTTCGACGTCGGAATCTGGTGTACAGTTTTCGAATCCAACGAATTCAATTCCATTTTTTCTCTTCGAAAAAGTTTCAGAAATGAGTTGTTTTACATGTTCTGATTGCTCTTGAGAGGGAAAGGCGATTTTACCTGGGCGAATACCGAGGGAGGCGACTTCTTTTGCGAACCTTTCGCCATCGTTCGTCCAGCATACACGAGGAGCTCCGTTTTTCCAGGCACGGTCCTTTAAGCCAATCGAGGAAGCACCGATTTGTGCGGAGGTTATGATTATGAGTATGAGAGCGATTCGAATTTTTATATTCATTTTATTTTTCTACAGGGAGTAAGTGCTGCTCATAGCGACGAGGTGTACCTGGTGTAATTTCACTATAAACAGGTTTAATGGGGATAAGAAAATATCGTGAATTAGATTCAAACTTGTTTTGAATATTAAAAAAGACAGACTTATAAGGAAAAATTTTTCTCCAAATTTCGAAATATTTAAATTTTAGACCATAATCTAAATCATTTAAATTCTGGTCAAGTGCTTGCATTTCTAAATTTGGACGGTTTTCTTTAGTTTTCGGTGAGTTTGAAACTAACTCTTTCAATGATGTCTCAGATCTTCTTCTGCGATTCATAAAACGCTCTTCCGTCTCAGATCCGAATATCGCACCGAGCATTTGGCTATTTATATCGAGTCGAATTTTATGAGCGCCAAAATCAAGCGGATGCACCCTAAGAACATATTCAGGATTTCGTCCCATTGTTTTCGACATCATTTGGTATGTGATTCCTGAGAGTGAAGCAGCAAGTGAAGCACCGCTACTGCTGAGGCCCTGTTTTCGGAGTTGGCGTGCAAGATAAGCGGATAAATAAAAGTGATATGGTTTTCCAGTGTCGCAATAACTGATCACTCCTTTTGGAAGAGAATAGAGAGGTAATCCAGCGTCTAGGTTTATGCGATCTATCACGAGAGGGATTGTCGATGTTGCATGAAGTGCAAGTAAAAGTGGGAGTGCATTTTGTTGAAACGAGTTTAGTGCATATTTGTAAAGTTCCGCCGTGTTTCCACCGGAAAGCGAACTAAAGCCAATAAATTTCCATGTTAGCTCGCTC
>JBGSHQ010000150.1:0-5590 GCA_041752095.1 Bdellovibrionia bacterium | reverse complement strand
ATCCACGATCTCAAGCGCCATCGTTCGGTGGGTCGTGTACTTCCCCCCCGCAACTAAAGTCGCACCACCGGGTCCACGTGCAATATGATGTTCACGGCTTACAGCCGCAAGATTTTCAGCATTTCCTGGATCCATGAGGGGCCGTACTCCGACATAACGAGAAACGACATCCGCTTCAGTGAGCTTTAACTCTGGAAAATACCGGTTCAGAAGTTTCAGTAAGTACTGAACATCTTCGGCTTCCGCTTTTACTTTCGAAGGATCAAGCGGAGACGGTCCATCCGTCGTTCCGACGATCACCACACCCGGGCCATAATCTTCGCGCGGAATCACAAACGAAATACGGCCATCTTCAGGCGTAGAAAGGAGCATCGCACCGGGAACCTTTAAACGATCACGCGAAAATAAAAGATGCGTTCCACGCGAAGGCTTCAACCAATGCTTCCAACTCCCGTTTTCTTCTCGGTAAGGACGCGACTCGCGTTCAGGAGCGCCTTGAAGGAGGATCTCCCCTAACTGATCGGTAAACGGACCTCCACAGACTATGGACCGTTTTGCAAAAACATTTATTTTCTTACCGGTTTCCCCGTCTAAACACTCAAATCCAGAAATCATGGAAGTCGAAGAGTCCCAAATCGGTTTCACCGCCTCGACTCGAGTCGCAATCTCGGCTCCGAGCTCGCTTGCTGCTCGCGCATTCTCTACGCACATCACATCATCCCACATCGAAGCATCGTAGTAGGTAAATCCACCCACTAAACCTTCGCGCTTAAGATGGGGGAATGCTTCGATCATTTTTTCTCGTGTGAGGCGTTTATGAAAATGGGGCGCACGAAGAAGCGATAGGACATCATAAAGAAAAAGCCCAATCGAAACGAGATTCATCCCCCGCTTATCGGTCTTATAAACCGGTAGATAGAATTTCAACCACCGAACCATATTTGGTTGGGTGCGGATCAGATGGGCTCGCTCCGAAAGCGATTCGAACACGAGCTTAAACTCAAAATTTTCAAGGTAGCGAAGTCCGCCATGAATGAGTTTCGATGAAGCCGAACTCGTCCCATACGCGAAATCATTTCGCTCGATGAGTGCGACACTGAGTCCACGAGAGGCTGCATCACGAGCCACAGCTGCACCCGTAATTCCCCCACCGATGACGAGAAAATCATAAACCTCGGTCTCGAAACGATTAAGTGCTTTTTTGCGACTGACGAACGAGAAGTCCGAGTTCATCGAGTTGTTCCTTCGTTACACCACTTGGAGTTTCACTCATCAGATCATGGCCACTAGCGGTTTTAGGGAATGCAATCACATCGCGAATCGCGCTCGCCCCGCACATCAGCATCACCAGGCGATCGACTCCGAACGCAAGCCCACCGTGAGGAGGGGTTCCGTATTGGAGTGCTTCGAGAAAAAATCCGAACTTCTCTTTTGCTTCTTCCGGAGTGAGTCCAAGGAGTTTAAACATCGCGGCCTGAACATCCGAGCGATAAATACGAAGTGATCCACCCCCAACTTCGACTCCATTAAGTACTAAGTCATAAGCTGAAGCTTCAATCGCATCGAGATTTTTTCCTGCGATGAAATCATCGAAAAATTCAGGACGTGGGGCCGTGAATGGGTGGTGGGCAGCGAAGAAGCGTCCTTCTTTATCGTCGTACTCCATGAGTGGAAAATTCACGACCCAGAGGAAGGCATAGTTATGGTCGGCGGGCTTTGGGATGACTCCCAGTTTATCGCCAAGCTTAATGCGAAGAGCGCCAAGCGCATCGAAAACGACTTTATTTTTCGCGTCTGAGACGCAGAGAACGAGGTCGTTTGGCTTTAGATTTAAACGCGTCTTCAGCGCGGCTTTCTCTTCTTCTGAGAAGAATTTCGCGGCTGGGCTCTGAATTTCCCCACCCTCGGCACCTGGGGCATTTATTTTCATCCAAAGAAGCCCCTTAGCTCCGTAAGGGGCCACAAATGCCGTCAATTCATCCAGATCCTTGCGGGAAAATTTATCAGCCACACCGGGTGCCACGATTGCGCGAACCGATCCAGAAATCCCGCGACCATTTTTAATAAATGCATTCTTGAAAACCTGAAATTCAGACTTCGCAAAAACTTCTGAAAGATCCTTTAATTCTAGCCCAAACCGAACATCGGGCTTATCCGAACCGAATCGTTCCATCGCCTCTTTATAAGGCATGCGAGCAAACGGCGTCTTAATCTCCACTCCGAGAACTTCCTTCCAGAGCTTCTTCATCATTCCTTCGAGGATAGGAAAGAAAGCTTCCTCGTCCATAAAGCTCTGTTCGATATCGATTTGGGTGAATTCAGGCTGACGATCAGCTCGTAGGTCTTCATCCCGGAAACAGCGTGCGATTTGGTAGTATCGGTCCATTCCGCTAATCATCAGGAGCTGCTTTAAAGTCTGAGGTGACTGCGGGAGTGCGTAGAACGTTCCAGGGTTCATCCGAGATGGTACGATAAAATCGCGAGCGCCCTCTGGGGTCGACTTATAGAGTATCGGGGTTTCCACATCACAAAACCCATGACCATCGAGATAGTTCCTGACGATCTGAAGAACTTTATGGCGGGTGAGAAGATTTCGCTGAAGGGGTCCTCGACGGAGATCCAGATAACGATATTTCAAACGCAAGTTTTCAGAAGTTTCGACTTCATCATCGATCGCAAAAGGCGGGGTCTTCGCTTCAGAAAGAATTTCGAGATCAGAGCAGATGACTTCGATCGCACCGGTCGCGAGTTTCGTATTCGTCATGCCTTCAGGACGGTTACGAACTTTTCCCTTAATCCAAATGACGAACTCACTTCGAAGGCGAGAAGCGACTTCGTGAGCGGCTTTGCTTTCTGCCACAGCAGGATCGAAAACAATTTGGGTGAGACCGTACCGATCACGAATATCCGCAAAAATAAGTCCGCCGTGATCGCGGCGCTTGCTGATCCATCCGCAGAGCGTGATTTCATTTCCCAGATCCGATGCGCGAAGCTCGCCGCAATGATGGGATCTAACCGTACGTTTCACCTTTTTCGTCGCTAAAGTCATAGATCCTGATTCTATTGAAAAACCAGGGGGTTGTATAGAAGAGCATCAATCCGAATAGGAGAAAACCATTCGCACGCGGTGCGCTATAGATCATTTTTTCGCGCGATGGGAGTTGGAAGCGGTCCGACGTCCAGACTTTTTCCGGCTCCGCTTTTTCTCAGCGAATTTTAGTGTAATCGCAGGTTCCTGCTTATGAGGCGGCAGAGTCGACTCCGTTACCACAACCCCTGATGCAAGGGTACGCATCGCATCGGTTCCGGAAGTTTTAGCATCGAGGGTCGGTGTTTCATCAGAAGCCGCGGTGAGTGAGGTGCCATCCCCTTCTTCGTCGGCAGCGTCTTCTTTAACTAAGAAGCCTTCGGCAGACTCATCCACCATATCTTCATCTTCTTCGAGGTCAGGATTACCGGAACATCCCGCAGGACCAGGGCCATTCCCAAACCGAATATGAAAGTGATCGCGGTGACCTTTTACGTGACGAATATATCTCTTCAGAGTCGGCCACTCAGGGTCATCTTTTGCGTAACGCTCTAACGCTCGAATGTGCGCCTTGTCTAGAAATACGATTTTGGTACACGCGACAGGGTTCTTGAAAAATTTCTTAAGCACCCACCAGTTCGAAGCCACGTAAAAGTTTCGAGTAAATCGTTCTTCTGGATCATGTCCTGAACGTGGATTAAAAAAAGCTAGATCAATATCCACGCCAGAGGTGTGAGATTTATGAGCTCGTCTTCCACCGCGACCGGAAATACATCCTCCGCGTGGAGCCGCGATATCACCAATAATAAGTCTGGCTTGCTGAAACTCGGGTTCGTGAAATTCCTTTTTTACTTCACGCCCCGCCCACTCCATCGCGCCGATCAGTGGATCCGTCCCGAAATTTGCGCACCTGGCTTCGTTTCGCAGTTCAATTCGGTTTAAAGGAGTTGGCACCAGCGGGCGACCCTCGACTAGGAAGCCATTTCCAGCACTACAAAACGCCTGGCCGCCACGGCTGCCCATCGTTTTTAGGATATTTTCAAGTGCATCGATACGACCGGCCTTCACAGCGGTGACATAATCTTTCTGAGGGGTCGTCATCTCGTCGCAGAACGTCCACTTCTTTCGGTCCGGCGCGCAGGAACTCACCGCCCGACGACCGCGACCCCGCTTCGCGGTAGCCACATTTCGACTCACAACTCCGTTCGAGCAGCAGCGAAACCCGCGATATCCAAACTCTGGGTTCCACTCGGAACAAAAATCGACAGAAGGTTCGCCTGCCACAGCAGGAAGAAATTCACTTTCGGGGGAATCGGGGGTGAATTCGGAAAACGGTGCTCCGCTTGCATTCGCAAACGAAAACGAGGACACAAGACCGAATAGGAGCACGCAAAAAAACCCCCTCAACGAGGTCCCTCTTCCGTTTTTTCTTCTTCGAAGAAAAGTTGTCCTAGTCGAATTCGGTGCCACTGATTCTCCAAGTCTTCAGTTTCATCTTTCCAGTAACGGTAGGATCCAAAATTCGGAAACGCCAACGGAAAGGCCGGATCATCCCAGCGCCGTGCTACCCATCCAGTATAATGGATAAACCGCAGTGCACGCAAAGGTTCGATCAGTCTTAAAGACGTACGATCAAAGTCTCTAATTTCTTCATAACCTTCAAGTAAAACTTCAAGTTTTTGACGGTCTCGACCCGGCAAAATGAGCCACAGATCTTGCACCGGTGGAGCGACGACCATGTCGTCAAAATCGACAAAAAACCATCCCGCACTTCCGAAAAGTAAATTTCCGAGGTGACAGTCCCCATGCACTCGCTGAGAAGGCGTTTCCTTAAACCATTCACGCGTGAGCGAACAAATCTCGCGCGCAGCCTTTTCATAGCGGTCTCGGAACTCTTCAGGGATTAAATTTTTTTCAAGCAAGTACTCAAGATTCGCAATTCCGTATGTGTCAGGAGAAAGTTTTACTCGCGTTTTAGATTCCTCCCGACTCCCCACTGCATGAATTCGTGCGAGGAGTCGCCCCACCCTTCGCAATCCCTCATCATCCAGTTCATCAGGCGCGCGACCGCCGATTTTAGGGAATAGGCAGTAATGAATTCCTGAATCGAGGGTTTTTAGGGTGGAACCATCCGAGAATTTTAAAGGCGCAACCGCAGGAATCTCTGCCGCTTCTAAATCCGCTAAAAACGCGTGCTCTTCTAAAATCTGTTCGCGCGTCCACCGACCCGGGCGATAGAATTTCACGACTCGATGATTCGAAGACGGGGTTGGGGGTTTTCCCTCACCTTCCCATTCGATCTCGACATCATAGACTCGGTTTTCGAACGAATTTAAAGACTGGCATCGTCCTGTGCACCGAATCCCAGCCGTTTCGACTGCGTCGAGGACTCGGTCCGGTGTCAGCTCGAAAAAAAACTTCGTCGTAGAATCACCCCAGCTTGAGGTGCTCACTCTTTTTCCTCGCGTGATTTTTTCTCAGCCTCAAGTTGCGCAAAAAGATCGTCGACTGGAGTATCGAGTTTTTTAGAAGCATTACAGGGCTGGCACGCAGGGACGATAT
>JBGSHQ010000149.1:0-3518 GCA_041752095.1 Bdellovibrionia bacterium | reverse complement strand
ATACCTTGTTCATTCAATTTTTTAGGTTTTAAGGTTTTTAGATGCATCCGATTCCATTCACTTGGGAATAAAAAGAAAAATTTTCGGTCTTACACTTTTTAAAAAGTGAGATAACAAACGCGATGAGTACGACTGTTGTTGCTATTGCAGCGATAAGCAATGCCGTAACTGGAATAAACGAAGCCGTGGCGAGTATAATAGTAAAAACGATTCCTGTAAGTGCTGTTCCTCCTAAAATTGCTGAAAGAATGGGCTTCGTTCCTTTTTTAATTTTCACCGTTTCTTTCTCAACAGGTAAGTTCGACATCGAATGCCAATCCGTTTCTGCGGAAAATGTCCCTTGGCAATTTACCAGATGCCCCTTCGGAATTTTAATTGGCAGTGTGGTGCTATATTGAATCTTATTTGGCTCGGTCCACCCTGGTGCGATGTCTTTACATCTCGGAATCTGACCTGAATAGTTGGATCCCATTTGGGGTGGATTGAAAATGGGTATCCGACAGATTAGGCCCACATCGGTCTGGATCGGCATCCCATCGATCAATAAACATTCTCGGACCGTATGCTTTGAAATGGTAACTTTTCCACTCGCATCTACGGTTGTTAGTAAGTCATCAATTTCTCCTGGATGAACGGTGCAGGAAACCATCCTATGGGAAACAGAATCAAATTCAGCCACCATAGGAATTCGAGTGACGACATCAGGAAAATTTTGATTCGTCGCCGATTGCATGCGATCTCGACGACCTCGAACTTCGAAATCAATCGCATAACGTTCTGTAGTTTTGCTTCGACCTAATCCACTTCCGAAAGTGTACTCGATATTTGATACCGGAAAAGTTACCGCAATATCATAAAGCATCCCATCCCATACGATCTGGTTCGGTTCACGCTTTCCTCGTTCGAGTAAAACTAAACCACTCACCCCATCCTTAATCGCATCAATCGGGATAGGCGGAATCGGAACCACATCCTCTCGAACTGGATTACCTAATTGCGCCGCACAAGATCCCGAATCATTTAACCAGCCCAGGATACGAGTTCTCATCTCAGTATGAGATGTGCGAGTGGCTGCAAGGTGATTTAATGTATTCATTTGTCTTAAGCCCACTGCTCCACCCGTAACGAGAGTGATAATCAGCGCAGACGCAATGAGAACTTCTAAAGTAGTAAACCCACTTCGATTCATGAACCCCTATCCCCTTATAAATAGAATACCACCCTCGTTAGGAAGCGCAAATTTGACTAAGATGTAGACAGTTTTGCATCTTTGCCCCTCTCGGTTTACGATAAAACCATGAAACAGAGATCAACCCTTCTTAGGGACCGAAAAATAAAAAATTTCGCCATTGCTCCTGATAAACAGTTCCGGCTTGCATTCATACTCATCTGCGCAGGGCTTTTTGTTTTCCTCGCCTTTTTTGGCTTCGAACTCTGGCTTCTTTCAAGCGTGATTTCGAACCTCACGCCGCTCGCTCCGCCGGACTCAGAACTGCATGCTCTTGTTGCGCAGTCCATCTGGTGGTCTTGGGCCGCATTCGCCCTGATCTCAATTATTTTTTCGCTCCTCGTTTTACTCGGAACCCTCGTCATCAGTCACCGTTTTTTCGGCCCTGTTTTCGCGCTCCGAAAACACATCGAAGCGCTCTTAAAAGGAGAATATTCTCATCGCACACACCTCCGTAAAAGCGACGAATTAAAGGAACTCGCAGCCGACCTAAACCAGCTGAGTGAGAAATTAGAAAACGGTGTGACTTCCTAATTTTTTTCTAATTAGTTCTGCGCGGTTTGAAAACGAAATGCTTCCAGATAACTCACCAGCGAGCGAATCGCTTTCTTATCAAAGATCTGTGAGAACCCATGATTCCCTGGAACGTTCGGATGCTCGCCTTGGGCGACCTTCTGTACTTTTTCAGAAGAAGTCAGCGCCGCCATCGCCACTGCCGGCTGCGTATGACAGGTGACACAGTTTTGGAGAAAAAGTTTTTCCCCGCGCATCGCTGCGGGATCCGTGCGTCGTTTTAGAAAAAATGCTCCATAGCGACGTTCGTAAGAGCTTAAAGTAACAGATCCCAGTTCCGACACAAACATGGGTTCTAAAAGCATATTCTCTTTTTTGATTTTAGAATCTGTGGTGGCTGGAAGAACGAGGCGCGGTGAGACCGCTCCTAAAGATTGACCATCCTTTTTAAACGCGATCTGGATCTGCGGGTACTTCACGAGAAACGCTTTAGGCATCAGGACTTCGCGGCCAGCCCGTGATTTTAAAACGACTAGATCGGTATCGGAACGGTCGGTGGCCGTAAAAGTCTTCGTCGCTTCCTCTATTAATAGAGAGAGGGAAAGTCCCTGAAAGCGGGAATTCTCTTTCCCGTCGACCGCGACCGGGTCCTTTTCAATTAAGGTCTTAAGTGGCCTCGACTCCAATTCCTTTAACTCATAGCTCTTTAAAACCTTAGGCTCAGTCGAATTCGGGGGCTCCCAGGCGAATTGAAGCGATGCGTTAGCTGTTTTAGCGCTTAAAACGAACATTATAACGCAGGATAAACCTAGGAAAAGCCGGAGGAATGATGGATGTCGCTGCATATCCAACTCATTTTTCAGGAAGCCCTACCCCTCTGTCAAGCAAAGATGGCACGGACAATATGACTGTGATACGAATGGGCCATAATTTAGGACGCTACAGGATCGGGCGGGCCAATGGCTTAGCCCTTTTTTTTTACGCTCGTATGAACACTTTGAATGAATCATCAGTCACGGAAGTGACGACCGAAAATCAGATCCCGGCTAAAACCGGAAGCGCGCTCACACCCTCAGAGCAGTTTTATCAATCGCTCGCGCCTTTACTTGAAAATGTTGGCTATGAACTCGTTCACCTTGAGACTGTAAATAATCGTGAAAAAACGCTCCGTATTTTCATCGACGTGCTCGGTGCCCGAGAAGATAAGATTGGCGTAGAAGACTGCGCAATTGTTTCACGGGCTCTCGATGAACCCCTGGAAAACATGAAAGAAGTCGACGCTTACTTCGGCGGCGCTTATGAACTCGAGGTTTCCTCTCCCGGTGTCGATCGCCCACTCCGGAAGGCTCGTGATTTTGAAAAATTCGCCGGACGCGATATCCGCTTGAACACCCTTCGTCCCTTAACGAGTGAAGAAATCGGGAACGCGGATTATCACTCTCGCAATCCAAAACAGAAAAATTTCATCGGAATTTTAGGTGGAATGGAACCTGGTAAAAATTCAGTAAAACTTACGGTTCTCGCCAGTATGGGAGCCGCCGCAAAAAGCAAAAAAACTTCTAAAAAACCCGAAAAAAAGGACGAAATTCTGATTCCGATATCGCTTATCCAAAAAGCGAATATTGAACCGGATTTCGACTTTGCCGAATAACGACGAAAGAGGAGAACCCCGATGAACGCAACCGAACTATCTAGAGTCATCGAATCTGTTAGTAAAGACCGCTCGATTAAGCGTGAGATCATTATCTCAGCACTCGAACAAGCGATGCTCATGGCA
>JBGSHQ010000148.1:0-7096 GCA_041752095.1 Bdellovibrionia bacterium | reverse complement strand
CACAAACATTAACACCACGATCATGGTCCCGAAATGTACGGGCTGCCACGCGACTGGAAAATTTGCGGGTGCTGCCGATTACACCACCCACACAAATCTTCTCACGACGATCGTCGTTCGCGATCCACTGAAGAGTTCACTCTTCTTACGAACCGTCGCTGGAACCGCAGCACCCATGCCTCCGAGTGGTGCACTCACGTCTCCTGAATCCTTCATCATTATGAACTGGATCATGGCCGGAGCCCCTGCTCCTGTCGTCGTCACTCCGAGCCCGTCACCTTCGGTCGCTCCGCCGGTGGTCGAGGGAAATTTACACGAACCTAATGATGGTGGAATCAGATTAGCCAATCGTAACTTCATCGCTTCAAAATTACGTGATGTGTTTGGAGCATCGGCGAACGATGCTGTCAATAAGCTCATTTTAGCTAAAAATGTTCATGGAACATTAGGTGGGCCTTGCAATAACTACTTAGATATCAATTCAATGTACGAATTTAACGCCGTAAGCAGTGACTGTTTAATTCAGGCTTATGCTTCAGCTCCTTCAATAGCTGTGGGAAGCACTTCACGGGGAGCACTCATGACTCGAGCCTGCGACCAAATTCTTTCACAAGATAATGCGGTCTTAAATGCAGCAGGATTAGCCATGAGCGCTTCATACTCGGTAGCGAATATTCCAACACTGAATTCGGATTCAGTCGAAAAATCCTATCAACTCTTTTTCGTCGGACGAACCATACCCGCACCTATTTCATCAGACCTACTCGCGTTGAGCACAGGTTCGGCATCTAACCTTGAAGGATGGCGTTTCGTTCTACTGACGCTATGTTATGCCCCAGACTGGCAGGTGCAATAATGAAATATCAAAAATCCGAGCAGAGTAATTTTTTACGGATTGGAATTGCACTGTGCTTATTCTCGCATGGATCTGCTCATGCTGTTGACCTTGGAATTGCTCAAAGAAATTTATCCCCACTCGAGCTTTTTAACAGATGTTACTCTCACCTCACTCAGCTAAACCTGTCTACCAATCATCCGCTTCGTGCTCAGGTCGCTTCGGGAGCACTCGCACCAGTCGACGCGTGCATGAGAGTCCTATCATCAGCAAACTTAAATAGTTCGGGAACCATTGCGAACACGACTACAGTCAATGGTATCAATGAGAGCCAGGCTGTACTGAAAACTTTCAATGAATATCATCGAAACCTCACCGAAACTCCCGATCTCACAAACTCCCTACCTAACGGAACAGATCATAATGGTACTCGATTCATTTATGATGAGGGTGAGTTTGGTTTACACTTTACTCGAGCTCTCTTTGGAAATGGAGCAAAAGCATCTGATGTTGTCCTACTGAATTCCGAGATGGAAGCCATTCGAAGTAATGGAACCCAATCTGGATTTCCACATTCCTCAGACCGTAATAAGCGGATTACAATTCCAACCGTTCAGATCGGTAACTTTTTAGGAGTCAGACTTCTGAACTCAAATGCTGAAAAAGCGAATCTGAATCTAAACCTGGATGGAAGAAATTATCCCATTCACCAGTCAGAAGGTGGCGGAGTATTAGGAACCCTACCCTACTTAATGGCGAATAATGGACGCACTTACGGCCAAACTACTGATGGTGGATTAGTCATACCCCGTCGATATTCTAAGGCCATTTATAAAGATTTATTGTGTCGTGATCTTCCAGTGATTCGGCCATCCGACGGAGTCCAATACGTTCAAGCACAAACCTCAGCGAATACTCCAGCGTTTCGACGAGCATCCTCATGCATGCAATGTCACGCTTCCATGGATCCCATGGCAGGGGTTGCAAGAAACTACACTTTCTACGTAAGCGTCGATACGACAAGCTCTGTTCATCTCTACAAATGGGGAGTAGCGAAGCCCGCAGAGTCTGCACCTGTTGATTCCGATTTCGATTTTTTCCAAAGACCTCCAAATGGTCGGCTTAGATTTCGTAGCTACTCGGGAGAGCTTATTGATGCTCCTGTCAGCTCCATAGCAGACTTGGGAACGCAAATCGCTGCAACTGAAGATTATTACGCTTGTGCCGCATCGAAGTACTTCCACTTTTTTACGGGTATCAAGGCGAACCTACGCGATGGTGGTGATACCTCACAGCCGGCCCTATCTGCAGGAGATCAATACTACAGAAACGAAGTCATTCGACTCGGTAAAAATCTGAAAACAAGTCAAAATTTTCAATCTTTAATTCGAGAAATTTTGATGACCGAGACTTATCAAAAGGCTTCTCTTAGGAAGGCACCTTGAGGAATATTTATGTCTTATCAATCCAAAAAAAATAAAACCCATCTCACTCGGAGACAGACATTAGCACTTTGTGGGGCAGGACTGGGCTCACCTCTACTCTGGAATCCTACAAAAGCACTCATGCGAGCCTTAATTGATGGCATTATCGTGAATGCCGAGGCTCAGACCTCACAAGTTCAACCCCGAACCCTCATTAATTATCATCTAGGGGGTGCACCTCTTCGTACATTTTGGGACCTCCCTTTATCTCCCTATGCGAATCAAACCTTAGCGAGAAGCGCATTCATCAACACAGGATTTTCTAATAGTCAGCCGAATTACCGAACACTCCCCGTAGCTTTACCGGGTGGAACGATTCATATGCCATATCTATGGGCCTCTAAAATCGCAACCCCATCAGGCTCTACCAACATGACTGATCTTTTGCAGAACGCGCTCATGATTCGTGGAGTTCAAGGTAACTCAGACGGATCTCACGCAAAGGGAATCCAAGAAATGACCCGCCCTACTGCGAATGCGCCTAGCCTAATGGGATTAGTTGCGGATGCTTCTAATCGACAAGTCCAGTCTGTACTCTCGGGCAATATCCAGACGGGTGTCGATACTGCATTTAAGTCTGCACACGCCTCACAAACGATTGTACGAAATATGAATAGCCCAATGCAGGAAATTTTAGGCCCATTTGATAGAAGTGGTGATCCTGTCAGCGCAGGATTCATGTCCAGACGAGTCGCTTTAGACAGTTTAGTTCAACGTGCGTTAGCTACTTTAGGACAGTATGCAGCCTCGAGTGCACCGGGCTCTGAAGCACTCTATGGCATGAGGAATACTGCAGAACAGGCTCTAAAAAATGGAATTAACTCCGCATTGTCAGCATACCCGATTGCATTTAACAAATACCGAAAACTGATTTCCGACTGCGTGGATTTAAAAATGATTGGGATCACAGACCAATTCGTAAGTAATCCTGGGATTGCAGAGGCGATCACGGCCAGTGATGGCGGAACTAAAATTTCAAATCCGAATCTAGCCACTGTAATTGGAGCATCTACTTACCCAGGTGCATTGGCACACAATTTTGCTATCGCCGAGGTACTAAGCACCCAAGGACTTTCATCGTCAATTGCCCTTAATAATGCCGCAATTACTGGATTAGCTTACAGTAGCTCATCTGACACCGGCGGGTTTTGGGATCTAGACGAACATGCGGGTGGCACTCACCTGAGCATGATTGTGAATTCATTTTTGTATCAAGCTTTATCTTCCTGCATATTTGAACTGATCAATACTTTAAAAGCCAAAAACCTTTTCACCGAAACAGTCATTTACGTTACGGGAGATTTTGGTAGAAAACCCGGAGATAAGCCGGGCACTGCACACGCGCACGAAGCTTGTAATTTTTCGATTTTCTCGGGGGCCATCACAGCCCCAAGTGTAATCGGGAACATCTCAAATGGTGGAACTGAAACCTTTAACGGTTATCAGTGTAAAGACTATGGCCAAGCTCGAAGTGTTAGCAGTGTATTTGGAGCTTCGAGATCTCTTTCAGTTCTCGACGTAGCCTCAACAGTAGCTTCACTCGTCAGGACCGTTTCTCCTGCTCCAAACAATCCCCCACTCGTGAATTCTAGCGGCGTCCCTTTAATTGAAAAGGCACGTGAAGTTGCTTAAATGAACGAAGGAGACTATTTCTTTACCTTCGAATTTTTATAGGCTTCCTTAACCTTACACAGGTCTAAGGCTTTAGCCTCGAAAGAGCCAATTTCATCAATCCACATCTCGGCGGCTGGATCATCGGCTTTCACGTTACCCCAGGCGAGCTTACCCTGATAGGACTTAGCTTTACGGTCAGCTTTCACAACTTTTTTCTCAATTTCGCCTACACCTGGATTTGCATTTCGGTAAACGATATCGCGACCTGCACCCTGGTTCGCATCGACACGAACAAGAGCTAAACGGCTCGTTTCGGCAGTGATCCGTTCGGACATCGAGTTATTTAAAGATTTTAAATGCTCCTCGATCCGTATCGCCGCCTTAGCGCGGAGCTCACCGAGGGTTTTTAAATCAGAAAGAAGCTGGGACTTAGCTCCTTCAGCATTATCCCCGATCCACTCGGGAGCCATTTTCGATTCAGTAAAAGACTGATGAATGCCTTTTTGGAGAGACACAAATAAATCAGAACTACTCCAAACCGACCATACTTTAGCGGGCACTGCTTCATCCCCGACCGCACCTTCGGAGCGCGCGATCGAAGTTTCATAGAGCTGACGAGAGTTCGCAGTCTTTAGCCAAGCCTGAACCGGTGTATAGGCAGCGATCATGGCATCAATCGTTTTTTTACTTTCTGAATAACGGCAATTCTCTACAAACCCGATTGCACGAATCGACTGAGCTTCGGGAGCAAAAAACTGCGCGAGTTTTCCCGTCGTTAACTCATAGGATAGACCGATGGCCTTCGCATAATTCTTAGTCCGAAGATGTGCCCATGCACTTTCGATCAGAGCGTCCTGCATCGGGAGCCCAATGCGGTAAAGCTTTTCATATTCAGCGACTGCGGCAGCATCTTCGCCGAGTGCATAAAGCGTTCGGGCTAGATCTAAGCGAAGTGCTGGGGACTGAGCACGCGCCACTTCGTTTTTCGATGGATTCGAAAGCGCTTTCATTAAAGCAGGCTTCGCCTTCTTCCAGTCAGAGCGACTGACCGAAATCACGCCATAAGCTGCTGACTCAAGGATAGAACCTTTTAAGTTAGCATAAAGCTTTTGGTAGTCTCTACCCTCCGTCATTCGAGTTAATATCGAATGGTAAGTAAAACTCATGAGCATATCCTGAAATTTTTTTGAAGACTTAGCCCCCGCCTTTAAAATTTCAAGTGATGAGTCATAGTTCGGAACATCAACAAGAGCTCCCTGAGACTGAAGGGCATCGATACATCCAAGGGCCGAGTAAACTTCAGAAGTCGCTTTGCCTGAATTCAACACTCCCCGGATCGAGCGATCGAGATTAATCACAGCGAGATTTGAAAGCTCGGCATCTGCGAGACTCGTCCCGACTTCAAATCCACATCGGTACTCATCCGCATTCGCCTGAAATGCGAATAGGAGCGGCAAGAGGAAAAGAGTCCTCAGACTCATAAGAGAACCTCGATACCGAGAGCGAGTTGGTGATTATAGTTAGTCCGCTCACCTGCGATGGGACGGGAGACCAGTACTTTTTCGTTAATCGTTTCTTTATAAATCGCTAGTCGATAGTCGAAGCGAAGTGCGAGGCTCTGACTTAAGTAAAACTGCGGTCCAAATCCCACAGATGGAGTGAGGTACTTTCCAGACTCGGTGTCGGTTAAACCAAGACCTAAAAGAAGGTGAGCATCGTAGTGAACGATACTCGAACCCGAGATAGAAATTTTACCATAAATCGGACTGTATTCGATTTCTCCACCGTAGTACGCGTTGGGTTTATTTGTATTTGCAGTTGAAGGCGTGCCTGTAATTAAATTCGACTGAAGGTCGTCGAGATAACTCGAGTTCGATACGATATATTTACGATAAATCGCATTTAACCCAAGTGTTTCTGAAAAATGAAATCCAAGAGCACCGCTTAACGACTTCACATCTAAAAATGGGTCGGTACTCGAAGTACCACCGGATAATAATAGAGTGAGACGGTTCTTCTTCGCAAACATCCGGTTCTGAACGACTTCAATATCCCCATCCGCACTTCGGTTCCAGTAGGCTTCCTTTACTGCATTCACATCGACATCCCGAGGGGTCGGTGCTTTTTTTCCAGCCGAAGGGGCTGCGAATGCAGAAGTCGTAAGAATAAAGCTAAGAGCAAGAAGACAGATTAAATTTTTCATATGTGTTACCTAGCGATATTTTTAACCATGATCGGGTAGGCAACTGCAACATTTACTCCACCCTTAGGCTTAGGAAACTTCCAAGCTTTCAAGTGAGACACAATACAGTCATGAAAACGTCGATCTCCAACAGTAGAAGAACCGATCGTTGCCGCTACCACATTACCTGGAGCGTTCACGGAAAACTTCATCATAACCGTTCCTGAAACATCAGGGCTACGGAGCGAAGCCGCTTCATGGCAATAACGGATTTCGTTAAAATGGGAATGAATCACGCGACCCACCTGATCCCGCGTTAAACCTTCGTCGACATCGGATGCACCCGTGTCCATACTGACGAAAGATTTACCCTGACCGGACACTTTCGAGTTCGATCCACGGCCATATCCTGCTCCAGCACTACCGGGCCCACCGTCGCCATCACCCATACCGCCGCCGCCAAATCCAGCTACGGTCGCAGTACCGGTCGATACTCCGCCAGCTGAACCCAGTGCTCCACGACCAGAACCACCTGAAGTTCCAAGGCTACGAGCTTCAGAGGCTGAATCCGATGCCCCCCGAGCACTACCACCGACTTGACCTGAGACTAAACTTCTCGCGGTCCTCCGGAAAGAAGAGCTTGAGAAAGTTTTAAAGAGTTCCGAATGCTGAACCGGTGCTGGGCGAGTAGCGACAGCGACGGGTTTTGCACGAGTTGGCTTCATCGGAGCTTTAGCGATACGAGGTGACGCTTTCGACTGATGCTTCACCGACTTCGCTTTAGAATGGGAAGGGGCATGTGCGGCCACACGCTTACCTGCGGGAGCCACCTTTTTAGTGGCGGCTACGCGAGTTCCTTTTTTCCCTGCGTTTTTAGCAGAACCTTTAGAGCCAATCGAAGTGTCTCTTGCACGAGGGTCACCCGTCGGCGCAGCGGTCATGAGACCGTGAGAAACTTTCTTTTTCGCAGTTAAGAGAATT
>JBGSHQ010000147.1:0-34310 GCA_041752095.1 Bdellovibrionia bacterium | reverse complement strand
GTAGGTGCCGATTCCAGTAACTTGGGGAAGAAGTGCACCGAGGCTTTGATTTTTTAGTTCGAGAACTTGTTTACGATCTTCTTCTTTGCTGAGGACTTGTTCACTACCGGAGACGGTAGTTTTATAGAGTTCCGATAGTCGATAGCGAGGAAGAGTTGGCGCAGCGAATGCTGAAGTCATGAGAAGATTAGCCAACAAGAAATGGATCATGGAACTGGTTATAGCTGCGATCGGAGTAGGCAGCAATTTCCTACGAGACTCGATCTCACATTAATTTCGATTTAATAGAGATGAATATTTTGACGCACTCCTTTCGACTGTAAAAAATCTACGACCAAGTGCACACTAGTTTGTGGAGAATACTTGAATGAAGTTATTGTCTGTATTTTTTCTTGTTACGCTTCTGATGGCCCATTCCGCATTCGCCGCTCGAGGGGGAAGTAGTCGCTCCTATTCGAGTTCGTCAGGATCAGATGTGAGCGTTCCCGTATCCGGTAGTATCGTGATGCCAGGGGTAACTACAGCGACGTTTACGAATCCTGCAGGTCTCGTGAACGATCGTGGACTTCGTTTATCTTTACAGTCGGGCTCACCGAAACCCATGGATGATCCGAACTATCGTGCGCTCCTTCTCGCGGGTAATGATTTTTTTGGAGCGTCAGCAGGTGTCGATTATTTTATGCCGAATGGATCGTCGTCCGATTCAGGATGGGCTGTCTACGGACTTGCGGTTAAAATTTCTGCGATCGACTTTTCGATCGGTGTTTCGGGCCGGAGTGGAATCAAGACAGCGACGGGGAACGACTTTAATGCTGGGTTTCTTTTTAAACCAACGCAGTTCGTTTCTGTCGGAGGTACTGCGATGAACCTAAATAATCAGCCGGATAACTATGGTCTTGGGATCGGATTCAATCTGATGAGTGGTGTGGAACTCGTCGCGGATGCAGGGTTTGATGATAAATTTAAAAATGGTGAGTTTAAGCCGGGGTTAAAAATTGCGAACACATTTGCGGGTCTTTCAGTGAGTTATGGAACAGGTGCGACCGCGCAGTTTTCTAAAGATTTTTCGGGTGCAGCTTATCTCCGCGTAGGTACAAACTCCGAACTCGAATTTCAATATAATCACGGTGGCCAGATTCCAAAGTATTATGCCTCTCTCAGTTTTGGTTTCTAGGTGAGTTTAGTTAAAGACATTCTGACCCTCCGGTGTCCCGTCTGCCGTAAGGCTCCAATTTTTCGGGGACCGTATGCGATGCATGCCGAGTGTCCGAACTGTGGAACGAAACATACGCGTGAACAGGGATACTTTTTAGGGGCACTCATTTTCGCTTATGTCTTTGGGGCTGTACTCATGATCCCAACCATCGTGATTCTGGTTACGGTCTACCAGATGGAATTACCTGAACTTCTCATTATCCCAGCGGTTCAGACGATTCTTCTGGATCCTTTCCTCTTCGTTTATTCTCGCGTGATCTGGATGTACCTCGATCGAAACGCGAACCCGACAGGCTGGAATTAAACCGTCAATTCTTAGGCGCACCCCGCCGTTACACTTCTCATTTTCCATGTTTCGCTAGAATGAATTCCTATGGAGGGGACTATGAAATCATTCATCGCACTCGCGACTTTATTCGCGATTCAGGCTGCATCGGCTTCAATTAATCAAGCACCACCGAGCTTTCCCCATAAAAACGGGAACGCGGTTTTCGTCGACTTCACTGACGCTGACTATAGAATTACATACGATTTAACGGCGAAGACGGCAGTTGTTGAGTCCGAACTTGAATTCCAAATGCCTTCACAAGGCCATCCGATTTTCGATCTCATTCCAGAACCGACCGATCTTAAACTCGACGGTAATCCCGTTTCAGCGAGTTTAACTTCAGATCCTGATGGAGAATCTAAATTTCGAGTTATTAGCACGTCCATCAATACCGGGCGACACCGCCTCACGATGAAACACACTCTCGTCGAAGGCGTGAGTTTTAAGTCGACTGGAGTGGCCTCTGCATTCTGGATGTCGGATCTCGATGATCGACAGTATCTCGAACAGTTTCTCCCCACGAATTTCGAGTTCGACCAGATCCCTATGAAAATTCGAGTCGAGATCATCGGTGCTGCTGGAACGCCCCACGTTCTTCGCGCGAATGGAGACGTAAAAAAACTCAGCGAAAATTCGTTCGAAGTCGAGTTCCCTCGGTACTTCACGACTTCGTCGATGTACTTCCATCTCTTACCAGAGAGCGCAGTTCCTTCGACACAGTTTAACTACCGTTCTGTTGATGGTCGTACCCTTCCAGTAGAAATTTATACTTTCGGAACCCTTTCGACATTTACTAAAAAAGTCGAAGCCGTTTTGAAAGAACTTGAATCCGATTATGGTCCGTTCCCGCATCCAAAAGTGATCGTCTATGGGGCGGGATCTGGAGGTATGGAGTATTCAGGCGCTACCGTTTCGGATTACGGTTCAATCGGTCACGAATTATTTCACTCCTATAATGCTCGAGGCGTAATGCCGTCCCAGGGAAACTCGGGCTGGATGGACGAGTCGATTTCGAGTTGGAGAGACCGAGGCTATAAAACCTCACAGTCTCCTGGCCCTCGGACTAAACTTGCTGGTCATTCGGTATGGACGCGCATGACGGATATGGGCGCCTATACTCGTGGAGCGGCGTTCTTAGAGTGGATGGCGGGTAAGATGGAAGATCAGGGAAAGAGCTTTAAGGCTTTTCTGCGAGATTATTTCCGTAACCAGATGCACACGACCGTTACGACTGAAACTTTCCGTCTAGCGATGGAAGGTTTTAGCTCTCTCGATCTTTCTACGGACTTTAACCAGTATATCTACGGTTCATCGCCGAAGAGTACTGGCGGAACGGACTGGGGAGTGAAAACGGTGAATACTCGAAATCAGTCCTGTGGTGGAGTCGTGAAAGCGCCTCGCTCTGTGATTGAGAATCCGTTTCACCCAAGGCTAACGCGTGAACAAGTTCGCGCGTTACTCTGGCCAAGATAATCAGTTCGTAAAGCGAGAAATTATTTTTTCTCAGAATCCGTCGGAGATTTTTCTTCGACGGATTTTTTATTTTTAGTCGCGGACTTTTCGCTCGCAGGTGAACGATCGGACTTAGACTGGGTGGCTGCGATCTTATTCAGCGTATCGACGCTCTCGAGGGTATCGAAAATTGCGGCGCTTGCAGCGAGTGCAAAAAGTGCAGAGATCGTGATGATGAGTTTGCTACATCGGTTCATAAGAAAGCTCCCATGTAAGAGTGTAACGGAAGTTTTACGCGCGCGCGAGTGTTCGGAAACTGGCGTTGTAAGGGCTTGATATCTTTAAGGATGAAGAGGGTTTAGGAGGCCCAGAAGGTCAGTGGGATTGTTTTAACCACCGACCTTCTGGGAGCGAGACAGGAAGTATAAACTTGTCTCTGGCCTATAAGTTCACCACGCTTCGCGGTTTTCACGCAGCGGTTTTAAGATACCGCGCCGCCCTATTTTTTAGTCTGAGTAAGATCAAGCCCTTAACGCACTAAAATCGGCATTTGCGGTGCGGTAGACGCGGGCTAAACTAACAGGATGACTCCGATAAAACACAAAATCTCTCGCCACCCCACCCTCGCCTCGATTCTCTACGAAATCGAAATGAGGACGCCACCCGAAACCGCCGAGAAGTGGGATAACGTCGGACTCCTTGTGGGCAATACTCGCGGTACAGTAAACGGAGCAGTGATCTCGATCGACCTCACCGAAGAAGCAGTCGAGACCGCGAAGCGACTCGGATATTCTCTCATCGTGAATCACCATCCGTGTATTTTTCCGAAGCAGAAGGGTGCATCGCGTGTGACGTCTTCGGGTCCATCGAAACTCATTTATGAAGCAGCACGCGCTGGCATTTCAGTGATCTCGACTCATACGAATTTTGATAAGTGCGCTCTTGAAGTTCCAGAATTAGTATCGAAAGCCCTGGGTTTCAAGCCTGTGGGAAGGCTTTTTGATGGAGAAGAAACAGTGCTAACGAAACTCGTCGTCTTTGTCCCTAAATCGCATTTAGAAAAAGTTCGAGACGCACTCACCGCAGCAGGAGCAGGAATGATCGGTCGATATGATTCGTGCTCTTTCAGTGTCGAAGGTGAAGGGACCTTTCGAGGCGGAAAAGGAACGAAGCCCTTTATCTGTCGGGAAGGAAAACTCGAACGCGCACGCGAAGTGCGGCTTGAAACGATTTTTCCAAAAGGTCTAAAACGCCAAGTCCTCCAAGCCCTGCGTTCCTCGCATCCTTATGAAGAAATTGCGTATGACCTTTACCGAGTCGAGCAAGAACCCTCGAAGCTCGGTCTCGTATCTGGCTTGGGCTACGGGGTTTATGGGGACCTTCCGAAGTCAGTTCCGTACGCCGAGTTCGTAAAACGGGTGAAGAAGACCTTCAAAATTAAAGGATTTCTCCAGACGGAGCCAGCACCTAAGAGGTTGAAACGTATAGGGTTTGTCGCGGGCAAGGGAGCCTCGTTCGTAGGTTCGGCGCGGTCCGTCGGATGTGATCTTTTCATTACGGGCGAAGCGGGGTATCACGTGGCTCGTGAAGCAGCTTTAACAGGGCTCGGAGTGCTCGAAGTCGGGCATCGCGAAAGCGAGATTTTCTTCCTCGAGACTGTGCAGAGCTGGTTCCGTGAATGGAAAGTGAAGACGCGAGTTTTGAATACTCCCGTTCAGAGCTTTCGATCTCTTTGAAAAAGTTTCGGCCGTAAGGTCGGATATAGTTTTTTCGCAGGACGGGCGATCGCTGGGAGTGAAACGCCTCGAACTTCGGTTCGAGAGACGCCACTCCGGGAGGAAAGTCCGGGCTCCACAAGCAAGGTACTGGCTAACGGCCAGGGACGGGACTGGTGACGGTCACGTTACGGACAGTGCAACAGAAAATAGACCGCCTTTCGCGCGCGCAAGCGACGAGAGAGGTAAGGGCGAAACGGTGAGGTAAGAGCTCACCGCGCTGGCAGTGATGTCAGTGGCATGGCAAACCCTACCTGGAGCAAGACCAAATAGGGTGGCTCGGTCAGCTCGACCATTAAGCCACCGGGTAAGGTCGCTTGAATGTACGAGCAATCGTATGTCTAGAGGAATGATCGCCTCTGCTTCGGCAAAGACAAAACCCGGCTTACAGTCCTGCGAAAAACTTTATTTTATTTTGAAGAATCTTCGAATTCCGCGATCTCAATCGCAAACCCTTTAAAGATTCGGTGGAGTGCTTTAAGGACTTCTTTTTTCGAATGTTCACGGTGCATTTCTAAAGTCGAATAACGGTGGGCGAGTCCCATACGTAATGAGTGAAGTGTTTCGGAAAAACTGAGTGCATCGGATTCACTAAACTTAAATCCTCTTTTAACGCGATTTTTTACTGATTGAATGTGTTCGTGATCGATCGCCCGAACCTTCTCTCCGATCACGTTACCACTTCCGATGTAACGGTAATAAATCGCCATGACATCCGGATTCGCTCGGGCGTTATCGAGCATCTCGAAGGTTCCGCGAAAAAGACTTTTTCGAACTTCCTTCGGGCAAAGCTGATCATTAAAAAGCTCAGTTCGCGCAAATGCGCGTCCGATGGTGAGTAAGCTATAATCGACTAACTCTTTCTGAGTTTTACCGATGTATTTATAAATCCAAGCTCGGCTCACTTTTGATGTTTGTGCAATTCGAGTGTGCGTTAGGTTTTCTAAACCCCGGCGAGCAAGAATAGAAAAAATCGCATTCGCGACTTCCTCGAATTTACTTTCTTTACCCGTGATGAGTATCTTTTCTTGGGGTTTAGACTTTTTTAACGCCATTGGTATAATTCTTCTTCCTAATCACTTTAAACTCCAACTAAAAGTACGCGAGTCATAGGCATTAATTGCCGATACTCCTCTCACCCACTTAAATTAAAATAGTGAGTGAATGCGATTCGCCTTAGGGTTTTTCTTTTTCATATTGCTCTCAACCTCTGTTTTAGCGGAGGTGGATCCAGACAGAGATCCCTTATTCGTTCCGTCCGAGGGTGAGCTGAGTGTTGGGATACCAGCTGAGAACGGAAAAGGAATCGAAACAGTTCGGTATCGTTATGGATTTGGTGAGAGCCAGTCTACTCCCGAGAACGATGAGAAAATAATACGTGAACTCGCAAAATCACTCGATCCCGAGAGTTCAGAGCCACACATCATCGATGTGTTCGCCGAAGATGTTCCCGAAGATCTAGCCCGTGGCGAGAAGATCGTCGAAAAAATAAATGCTGCGACTTCGAAAATTAGCGGAGAGGTTCCATCAGCCTCACGAATCGAAGCGCATGTCGTACCCATTCCTTCGGAGTTAAACCGTGGAAAAATTTTAGAAGAAAAATCCCCCACTATTTTTAGCGAATTAAAAAAAGCGTTTAAGAAGCCAGGTGCTCATGAAGTGCGAACAGGAGTCATTATTGGGAGTTTTCGCGCTGTATTTTCATTTACGACATGGTTCGCAACCCCAGGAATTAGCCCCCTACTCGCGACTGGCATTGCAACCTTTCAAACGTCGCTCACCACTTTTCACGCCACATTCGCGCGTTCGATGGCGAATGTTTTTAAAGTGAATTTATCAAGTCCAGGCGGAGTTGCGGCTCGGTCGAAGACGGTGACTGCTCGTCGACTTGCCTATGGACTCATTATCACTGAACTGACTCGTGTGATTACGGGTACCCCGCCAGGCTTTGATCCGATGAACTCGTGGGCCGGGCAAGCGCAGCTTGTGACTCTTTCGCTAGGATTTACTGCTCTCGATTCGCTGGTGATGAGTGCGCGGGATGATGCTTTTCTCGGGTCGCCGAGGCATTTTGCCCGACTGAATTTAATTAATTTTATGTTCCTTACGCCTTGGACTCTTTTAGATACTGCGGGTACTTTTCCAGTCCTACTCGATTTATCTATCTATAAGGTCCGGGCGAGTACATTTGGAATGCTTGCGACTTATTTTACTTTCTATGGATCGTTGCGACTCGCACCTGATAAAGTAGCAAAATTTCTGGATTCAGTTTTTGATCCGATCGAAAATTCTCTCGGAAAAATTAAAAGAAAATTTGGTGAGCGGTGTGGAAACTTACTGAAGTCCAGTTAAAATAAAAATGGCGAGGTGAATTTCACCCCGCCATTTTTATTCGTGGAAAGTCGTAACTTATTTAGCGAGCTTGCAGCCTGGGAGATTCAGGTTAAGCGTATGATTCGCTTCCATACAGCCATAGAGGTATGCCGTTTGCTGTCCGTACGCATAATTCTTAGTCGCACTTATGTTGCCGTTCGCATCAACTTCGCATGGGTTATCTCGAGTACATTTCTCGCCTCGTTCGTTTCCAGTGTTATTCACACCGATAACTTCTCCGGTTTTTAGCGAGATAATAGGCGATCCAGAGGTTCCCCCTTTAGTGAAACATCCGGGGCGACTGTAACGAATCGAGTTTGTGAAAGTCCATTCACCTTCAAGAAGGGTGGGGATGATGGCTTCGACTTTGCACGAGTAACCCGTTCTCCAGTATCCGGAGATAATATCGATTTCTTCGCCGATCTGGGGCAGGCGGTTCGCGAGGACACGCGCACGAATTTTATACTGATCGAGGATCTCACGATATGTTTCCGCAAGAACGTATATAGTCATGTCGGTACCGGTCATCGTCGAATAAAGAATCTTCGTCGCGTTTAGAGTTCCGATCGTTTCAGCAGTCTTTGGGTTCAAAACTTCCATTATACGATTTACTTTTTTGTTCGTAATGACTTCGCCTGCTTTTGGCATGGTGCCGATGCAGTGACCATTCGTAAGCACGAGAGCATTTTCATCGTCGCCGCTATTTTTTAAACGGATGAGGGATGCCGAACAGTTATTGAGAGCGATGATACCTTCGAAGTTATAAGAGATCGCATCGAAACCCGTTAGAGTTGCCTCGAGTGGCGTGCGATCCATCGGCAGACCGACGGGGATGGCGAATGCCTGGGTGGAAATGAGTAATGCAAAAACAGATAAAATACGGATCATAAAAATCCCCCTTTTAGGATGGGGCGCAAATTACATGATGCGGGTATTAGCGTAAAGCGTTATTCGAGACAAAAGTAGAACACAGTTTGCAACTCATTGCGTCACAAGTTCTCCTATGTCTCAATGCTTATGAGGTTTGTTTTTCCACCCTAACGATTGAAGAAAGTCAGTGATGACAGCCGTAACTGGGGTTGATCGGCTTTTTAAGTCTGAGGTACTCGGAGGCATGAGGAATACGCTAAAAGTTTCGCCGAACAGCTTCGGTTCGAACTGGGTAAAATCACATGAACCCGGAGTACGGTTCGAGACTAAGAGGCGTGGTGTTTTTACCGCGAGAAGGTTCGAATAAGCTTTAGTGAAGGGTGTTCCTGCTTCGCATTCAGGATTTAAATAGAGATGCGCTTTCACGATCCCGGGTTTAAGTGCATCAGAATCGGCAATCATCGAAGCTCGGGCAGAAAAGCCATCGGTCATGAGTGCGACTAGCTCTTTATTGATTTCAAGCGGCTCATTCACTCGTCCTTGGGTAAAGCTCGTCAGCATGGTTGAGAGATCTTCTGCTTCATTTTTGAAATCGGTGCTGAGTGACGTTCGGGCGGTGGGCAGTCGCGTTTTTCTGAACCCCCAGTTAAAGCGGATTGCGACCCATCCCAGTTTCGTAGCTGAATCCGCGATCGATTTATAAATGGGTTCTTCAAGCTTTTCATTTCTTCCTGGAGCGATGATGAGGAGCGGATGAGGTCCTTCGACTTTCGGTAAATCGATAACCGCTTCGATCGTGCGATCGGTGAGCATCACCTTTCGAGTTTCAGAGGCTTGGGTCGTAGAAGTTGCTAAGAAGAGAGTGATGAAGAAAATCATTTCCCCATCTAAGAAGACTGTCAGTAAAATGACAAGTGCGTAACGCTGACACCGTGCTGTATGGACACGGTTTTCTGCTTTGTTACGATTTCAGTATGCGATTAATCCTTCTTGTTCTTGCGTTCATCTCCTCATTCTCAGCGTTTGCAGTCGATCCCTATTCCAGACGCTATTTCGATATCCAAAATGATTTAAGACAGCTTGAAAAGCAAAATACCGGAAGCCACACCGTAAAAGTTTTTTCGCTCGGGATGAATGATACGGGTCAGGAAATTAAAGGCATCCGCTCGGGTGACGGTCCGGTTCACACCTTAGTCGTCGCCACCCATCACGGAAATGAATACGGTTCGACCGAAGTGGGGCTCGCGTTTGCAAAAGCGATTTCAGAAATTCCGATTAAAGGTCAGACCGTTTACGTGATCCCAGTGCTGAATGTGTCGGGTTACGATAAACGACAACGCGCTGAAATAGGTAATGATCCGAACCGCGATTATCCCGGTCCTTGCGGAACGGGTGGGCCTTTCAAGCTCCGGTCAACGAAAGCACTCGCTGACTTTATCGATCGCGAAAATATCGTCACATCCGCAACTCTCCACACCCATTCTCCATTCGTACTTTATCCTTGGGGATTTAGTACGAAGGATACGAAGACCGAGTATAACGATCTTTATATCGAGCTTTCTAAAGCAGCCGCGATCGAGAGTGGATATCCGGTCGGAAACTCGGCCGATGCGCTTTATCCTGCTGACGGTTGTTACGAAGACTACGCGATGTGGAAACATGGTGTATGGTCACTTCTTTTCGAAATGGGTTCAACCCACACGCCCGGGCAAACTCAGGTGGATGATATGATTCGTGGGAATGTTCCGGGTCTTCGCCGATTTCTCGAGCAGGCGCCTACAGCCCGCGCAGAAAAACACGAGTTCACTGGAAAGTGTGACACGAATAAATCCGGTCCTCGTCGTGTGGACGAGTAATCGGGTTAATCCATTATGCAGCTAATAGGTTCGTTCACAAGCGTGAGATCGTGCTTATCCGAAGTGAGGTCGAGTGTTCCACTTCCGACGGGTGAAACAGTTTTTCCATTAATAGACTGAGAGAGGGAGAAGCGGTAAGACCCGTCGATTTTTTTCTTTCCGAAAACATTCTTTTTAAGGATAGAGCCTTCAGATAAGATATCTCCGATTGTTGGATTTTTTGGTGGAGATAAGTGGATCGAAACTAATGTTGGCGCTACGAACATCTTTCTTTCTTTTCGGCCGTCAAGCGTGCTCATAGAGATATCCTGTGGGACGATTGCGTATTTCCAATCACCCAAGCGAGCATCGAACTCGATGGTGATTTTTCCGTCGTTCGTTTTGCAGAGGTAATGAGGAACGTCACGACTTGCGTGAGCCAGGGAAGAACTGAGAACTAAAACTGCTAAGATTGCTTTTTTCATGGGTGATCTCCGAGAATGTAAAAAATATTAAGCTCGTTCCACCTGGAGCACGCTTCATGCCAGGCGAAAAATGCGGTCAGTTCGAAATACAGGCACTCTTACTTCGATTTTCAGAAGTGGAGTAATTTTTATGTTCGACACCTGTCAAAACCTTAGACACTTAAAAATAACGAGAAACCGGCTGATTTATAACCCCATATAACTTGATTAAAATAGTCAGATAATATAAAACTACTCGGTCATGAAACCGAATTTCTTTTCACTCCTCTCACTCATTCTTTTCGCAATCGCAAATCAAGCGTTTGCGTCGGGAGAGGTTCCCGGAGACACCGAAGATCCGGTTTATTATCCCGGAGCGAGTCGATCCGCGAGTGCTCGTTATCGCGCTCCACCTAAAACCTTCGCACCACTCAATGCACTCTGCTCACTCGCATTTCTCGATCGCCTCGAATTTAAGGGAGTAAGCGGAATTCCTGAAAAAATGAATTTCTGCGAAATCGAAGCGAATAAGATTCCAGGTGATGTCGCTACCGTTATCGAAAAAATTGGGGAGATGAATATCCGTACCGCTCAGTCAGTGGGGATGAAGCCGAAGACTCTTTATCCGATGACGATGAATGTTTTTTTTCAAGCAAATGCCCTCGGAGCTCTCGGTGGCTCTGAGGTGACCGGAGCAGGAATTACTCTGATGGTTCTACCGACGTGGAAGGTGGTCGACTTTTCATCGATGCAATACGTTCACGAGCTTGTTCATGTATTAAACGTAAATTCAGGCCCTTTTTCAGAAATCACAGGAGGCGTAGAAAATCATCCTTTCCTTCAGGAAGCGTTGCCGGATTTGGTTTCTGCAGTTGTCCACGATTCGACTCAGATAATCGTAAATGACCCAGGTTTACCTGAGTGCATTCGCAATTTCCGAGATGGGACTGAGACCTATTCCTTAGACAAACCCTATTCTTCTTTTTACCTGGTAGCAGCGGTGGATCATCTTCTCGAATGTTGTGCTCGAGAAAAATCACTGAGCCCTTATGCAAAGCGGGTGTGTGGGGCTCATGAAAAAATCCGTTTAGACTCTTTAACGAAAATTTCGAACCGACGTGATGAGCTGAGGCTTGAGTTTTTGGAATATACTCCGAAAATCTTAGAAGCACCCTTTCAAGCAGAGAACTGTGCCTTGAAAACGATAACCGGTCTGACCTTCCTCGATAACTGCGACACCCATCAGTTTGGGCAGCCGCTCACTTCCTTCTTCTTTAAATTGCGAAAGCAAACGGGACGCACCCAGCTCCTTCCATTCTTAAAGCAACTCCATTCCTTACGAGCTCGCGCGATCCCCTATGACTGTGGTTATACCTCCGGGAGTTCCAGGCTCGGAGGTGCGCGTGCCCGGGTCGAGTTTCGCCCACTCCTAGTCGCTTTTGTTGGACTTCGTGAGTCAATGAGCCGAGACGATCAAGCCAAGTTTGACCAGGTTTGGAATGAGCACGCGATGGGAAAACTCATGGATCTCGACCGGATCTACCTGAACGAAACATTTACTGGAGTGGCTCAGGCGCGAGTAGGGGAGCGGAATGCGCTCTATTCGAAGATGCAAGCCTGCGATAATCCGTTTAAATTCGACACCTCCCTCTGCCAAGTCACCTGCGGGCGGGGTGAAAATTTAGCTCCCAGGTAGGGGATTTTTTAACCCCTAAAATTATGCTTTAAGCGGGGGTTATTCCTTGATAACTCCGGCCTATGAGAACATGGGGCGCTTCCGATTCCTTAAAGACGTACAATATCGAAAACTGGGGAGATCAATACTTCTCCATTAACCCAAGCGGCAACATGACCGTTCATCCTCGTCGGGGTGAAGGCCCAGGGATCGACCTGATGGCCGTGATCGAAGAAGTGAAAGAACAGAACGTGAGTCTGCCCGTTCTGATTCGTTTTCAGGATATTATCCGTCACCGCGTGATCGGACTGAACGAAGCGTTTCGTAAATCAATCGCTGAATTCGGATACAAGGGTCGTTATAAAGGTGTGTATCCCGTTAAGGTGAACCAGATGCGCGAAGTCGTCGAAGAAATCGTCGACGCTGGACGTGCATACGACTACGGATTAGAAGCCGGATCAAAAGCCGAACTCACGATCGTTTCTGCTGCGAATCTTTCGCCCGATTCTTTAATCATCTGTAACGGATATAAAGACCACGGCTTTATTAAGATGGCGCTCATGGGCCGCAAGCTCGGGAAGAACGTTATTATCGTCGTCGAAAAGCTCACCGAACTTTTCCAGGTTCTCCAAGTCGCAAAAGAAATGGGCGTCGAGCCCTATATCGGAATCCGCGTAAAACTTTACTCGAAGGGTTCAGGTAAGTGGGAGTCTTCCGGCGGTGAATCCGCGAAGTTCGGTCTCACGACTCCAGAACTTCTCCATGCGGTCCAAGTTCTGCGTTCTCAGAACATGGAGCATTGCTTTAAACTTCTCCACTTCCACATCGGTTCACAGATCACGAACATTCGAACCGTGAAGGACGCGACGAAGGAAGCGACTCGCATTTACGCGAAACTCATTAAGATGGGTCTGAAACTCGATTATCTCGATGTCGGCGGCGGATTAGGCGTCGACTACGACGGCTCGCGTACGAGCTTCGAATCTTCGATTAACTACTCCCTTCAGGAATATGTTTCTGACGTCGTTTATTCGATTCAGGAAATTTGCCAAGCCGAAGAAGTCCCAGAACCGAATATCGTTTCTGAATCGGGTCGCGCGATCGTCGCGCACCACTCGGTTTTAGTTGTTAACGTTTTCGGAAACATCGAAGTCGGCGCTACCCCGATGTCGCTCGATGAGACTGCGGACGAAGACGATGTCGTTAAAGAGATGCGCTTCCTCATGCAGAACTTATCTGCGAAGAACGTTCTCGAGCACTTCCACGACGCTGTTTCGCGTAAGGAAGAAGCGCTTTCGATGTTTAAACTCGGATTCCTTTCGTTAGAAGATAAGGCTAAGGTTGAGCATCTTTTCTGGCAGATCTGTAAGGTGATCTATAAAAATTCGAGTGGCCTTAAGTACGTTCCAGATGAAGTCGAAGCTTTGAATAAGAGCTTAGCGGATCAGTATCTCTGTAACTTCTCTGTGTTCCAGTCGATGCCGGATCACTGGGCGATTCAGCATCTCTTCCCGATCTGTCCGATCCACCGATTAGATGAAGAGCCAACTCGCCAAGCAACACTCGTGGATATCACCTGCGACTCCGATGGTAAGGTGAATAAGTTCATCGACCTTCGCGATATTAAGGACACCCTCCCACTTCATAATCTGAAGTCGACCGAGAATTATTACCTCGGCATGTTCCTTATGGGCGCTTACCAGGACATTATGGGTGACCTTCATAATCTTTTCGGTCGTGTGAACGAAGTTCACGTGTTCCTCGATGATACCGAGCCAGGCGGTTATTATATCGAAGAAGTCATTCGCGGAAATAATATCGCAAGCGTTCTTTCGTGGATTCAGTACTCGGCAACCGACCTAGAAAAGCGCGTGAAAGAGCAAATCGATGCGCGTGTTCGCGAAGGCCTCATGAAACCAAAAGAAGGTGTGGAACTCCAGAACTTCTACGAAAAAGTTCTGCATGGATACACCTACGTCGATAGCACTGAGAGCCAGCCTGCGATGCATGCAAGCCGCCAGTCCGACTCGGTCGATGGCACTAAGGGAAATAACGAGAAGGGGCTAGAGACTGCCACTTCGACTTCTACGCTCTTAAATTAGTTTTTATCGCTAATTTTTATCACTGGGAGATTCTATGAAACTTCTGAATACTGGGTTTGATCACGTTGAGTTCATCGTAAATGATGTAGCGAAACATGCAGAGATGTACCGGAAGATGGGGTTTGAACAGGTGGGTTCGCGCTCACTCCCTGCGCGAGGAACGAAGTCGGTTCTCTGGCAGCAAGGTTTTATCAGGATTTTACTGACTCAGTCGGATGGTTCTCCTAAGGCGAGCTCCGATCCCGCAGTGAAATTTCTAAACTCCCAAGCCGAGGGCGTCTGTGTCCTCGCGGTTGAAGTCGAAGACGCACGGAAAGAATACGAAGCAGCGATCGCGCGGGGTGGAAAATCCGCGATGGCTCCTGTGACGTATGAATCGCCCGAAGGTCGAGTAACTCGAGCAGAAATTTTTACACCAGGCGCAGTTCGTTATGCGTTTATGTCTCGGACTTATCCTGAAGGATTTAAGGGTAAGGGTTTATTCGATGAGGGCATGGTCGTTTCCCGTTTCGAATCTCCGATGCCGAATCATCTCCACTCGATCGACCACCTGACGAATAACGTAACGATGGGTGAGATGGATCAGTGGGTGAAATGGTATTCCGAGGTTTTCGGATTTGTTACCACGCGCCACTTTAAAATTTCTTCTGGCCGAACGGGTCTTCTTTCTTACGTTGTTGAATCGAAATGCGGACGGATTAAGGTACCGATCAATGAGGCGACTGAGCCAGAATCCCAGGTGCAGGAATTCGTCACTCGAATGAAGGGTTCAGGTGTTCAGCATCTTGCGTTTTTAACGACGAAGATTATGGATACGCTCCCGACTCTTCGTAAGATGGGTTTTAAATTTCTGAATGTTCCTCACGCTTATTACGAGGCTGTTCCGACGCGAGTGCCGAATGTGACGGAGAAACTCGATACAGTCGAAGAACTCGGCATTCTACTCGATGGCGATGATACGGGTTATCTCCTTCAGATTTTCTCTGAAGAAGCCGTCGGACCCTTTTTCTTCGAATACATCGAACGCAAGGGTAACCGCGGATTCGGAGAGGGAAACTTCAAGGCCCTCTTCGAAGCGATCGAACGCGATCAGGTTAAGCGGGGCGTGCTGAAGGTTTAATTATGAAAACGGTAAAAAAGATATTCTGCACGATGTGTCCGAAGTGGGAAATTAAACGACCCGAACGCTGTTCGAACACTTTAGTCGTTGGGAGCAAAAAGCACTATTTTTGTACAAAGCGCTGTAAAGAGCGGTTCGTTAAGGCGAAGTGAATCCTAAGGGATCCTTTAAATTCCCGATGAACCAAGACGCCCAAGGAATTGACCAAGTCGTAAGAAAGATTTTTGAGAATTGGTCTGCAATGCAGCCTGATGCCAATGACTCACTGTTTTTTGCGGATGACCAAACGGTCTTATTCGACGTCGAGTCTATGATGGATGTCGGTTGGAATTCTCAGAAGGCGCGATTGAAACGCGACTTCGGCGGACTTAAGGAATTCGCGATCAGCCCAGAGGGTAGTCTCTTGATTCATCAGCAGGGGACATTTGCGTGGGTGACTTGTATCTGGAATGCTCGAGGAATTCCTCACGATGGAACTGAGTTTGTATTACGAGGCCGTGGCACGTTTGTTTTATGTAATCGCAACGGTGAATGGCGTGCCGTCCACGACCACATTTCGATGCCGAAAAACTAGTTTTACAACTCGAACATTTTGACCAAACCGATCACCCCTCTGCGTGAGTGCTCCAGGTTTAATGCTGTACCCGAAGCCAAGTCACCTTAAGTGATGAATAATCAGAGATAAAAATGACAGAATCTTGGCGAACAAAATAATGAGCCAAGTTTTCTGTACAGTTTTCTCAAGCTGGATCCGAGAAATGAGATAACGGTTGGGACCGCTACGTTTTTTCATTCAGATCACCTCCTTTCTTGTTTCCGCAGGAAAGGAGGTAGTTCCATCTACACTGATCGGTTTGGCGAAGACTCTCTAAAGCAATGTCCGCGCCGTAACGAGATTCAATAAATACACTTACAAGTTCATCTTACGAATAAAACAGGACTCGAAGTCTGGGATCAGGACTCGCGCATAAACGGGCTTCGTTCTGGAATTAACAAAATCAAAGCGATCGAAGCGCCTTCGCGATTGCACGTTTAAGCGAATATTTATGAATTGTGGTTCTCAATAAAAATATCAAAATTCAGAGTGTCGTTGTTTTGACAAAAAATTTGATTCAACCACAACTAGAGGGGTTCCGAAGAGAGACATATGGCAAGTCATTTTTTTAGCCTATCCGCTCTTTGCGTTTTCTTAATTTCCTGCGCCTCTGCACCGACCCTCAGAGAGCCGGCGTCGACAAATATCAGCGCACACGCGGAGAATACTGAATTCCCTCTTGATGCCAAAATGACTGATCTCTTGAAGCTCGGATTTGATGGGATCAAACCCCTTATTCTTCGAGATCGATCCCATTTCAAGGAAACGAGTCGGATCGAGTTAAAGAAAAAAAACGCTGTTACCAGAACATATTTTGAAGTGTCTTCCGTAGATAAAGATCCGGGATGCGCCAAGGATCAAGAACGGTTGAACCTCATTTACCAGCGTTTGATCGGGCTACCCCATCTCAATTCGCTTATTCGTGAAGAGTTGAATGTACCTATATTCCTGATGTGTAATTTCATGGAAGTGAATGGTTGGGGTGGAGACGCGAAAATAGCCATTAGCCGCGGAGTACTCTTAAAAGCCGCGAATGATGACGAGATCGCTGTACTTGTAGCTCACGAAATCGCTCACGTCTCCCTAGCGCATGACCTAGAAACATATGAGAATACGGTTTCTTCTGCTGAGATGAATAAAAAGCAGGAACTCGAGGCCGACAAAGTCGGCGCTATCATTTCCCATCTTGCTGGATACCATCCAATGAGTTTGATCGATTTTCTGGGTCGATTGGAAAATGATCGTGGCTTAGATCTTTCTTGGCATGAGCCTACTAAAAAAAGGGTACGCAGCCTAAGACGCTATTTTGAGGGAATGACTCGCTAAATCGCTAGTTTTTATCCCATCGGCCGATTCGATTAATAAATGAAAAGAGCACGAGCTGATATTTGTAATAAAGCTTTGAGAGGAAAATGTCGGGTATTAAACCAGACATTTTCCTCTCGAGCTTTTAGATCAAACCGAACAGGGGCGTACTGAAGGTTTAGAACCAGTACTTCGCAGCTCCTAGAAGTGAAGCTTGATCGGGTGTATTCTCACCAATGACCCCGAGATACGAGAGCTCGGCGCCAAGCGAAAAGCTTTTGGCTGTATCGACCGGGATGTCAAATCCGGCGGTAGGTCCGATTGCAAAAGCTGTATCGGTGTTATCCTCGAGCGAAGTCATGACTGCGCCACTCTTTGCGCCTAAATAGGAATTTCTAAGGAGTAGGTTATCACCACCAAAGTTATAGACTCCCTTCAGGAGTAAGTTCGAAGTATTATAATCGAACTTCGCCCCCGGAACCTTTACGCTTCCGGGAATATACTGATACTGGGCCGCGATGCTGAAAGGAACGACGGGCTGAAATCCGACATCAAGGAGCACCGCTCCGTCTTGGTTCGAAAACTCTTCGTTTGAAGCTGCGTAACCGGCCATAAGTCCGACGTGAGGTTGATAGCCTTCTCGTCCCGCAGAGCGAACCTTAGGAAATGTTCCATCTACAGACTGGCCATCAGCCGCAAAGGAAGTTTGAGGCATTACAGTAAAGATGACAGTGAACGCAAAGAAAACTTTTAGACTGATCGACATTGAAAACTCCTGGTTAAATCTGAATGTTGGGGCGAATGGGTACAAATCCTATCGGAAACTGATTACCGAGGAGGAAGTGCAAGCTGCACGCCAAGGAGGAGTTGGTACAAAAGGGGCGTTATATCTTCCGAATCCGCGCCAGAAACTCTTCCGATGCGCGATTCGGTGCCCGTCCTTTACGAGTGACCCAGTAGATGGGTGCTCGAAGTGATTTTTCAGTCGGTATGCGAATGAGTTCACCCGATTTCACTTCTGCTTCGACAGAATGTTTCACGAGTAAAGAGTAGCCGGTTCCTTCGAGTACTAATCGTTTTTTTACTTCGTGAAGATTAGCCTCTAAATAAGGTATTCCGGGAAGTTCAAGCTTCCGGCTGTGGAAGTGAGCAGGAAAGCCACTCGCATAATCCGTGTGCCGTGATTCGATCCGAGGAATCGAGCCTTTTTTTAAATCCTCAAGCGTCCATTTCTTTTTCTGTTTAGCCCACGGACTTTTTTTCCCAAGCACGATCCAGAATTCGGTTTCCGCGACCTCGAAGAACTGAAACGGTTCGGTCGTTTTCGGTGGAGTGTAAAAAAGCCCTGCCTCACATCGGTCAGCATAAAGTTCTTCTTTAATAGCGGCCGAGGTCCCAGAGAAAAGCTGGATCTTCAGTTCGGGGTGTTCTGCCTTCATTCTGGCGATGAGTTTTGGGAGAAGGTGAATCGCTAAGTTATCAGAGGCCCCGAGGCTCCAGGTGCCTGAAAGGGAAGTTTTACCCGTATGGATCTGATCAGAGAGATTTTTAGCTTCAGAAAAGATTCTAATCGCATGGTCGAAAGCGATCTGCCCTGAAGGCGTCAGATGCATTCCCTGCTTCGTCCGTTCGAAAAGTTTAGCCCCTAAGCTCTCTTCGAGGAGTTTTAAAGACTTCGAAATCGCGGGCTGAGAAATACGGAGCTTCCGTGCTCCGATCGATACGCTGCCCGCCTTGGCAACCTCATAAAACTGCTCGAGGTGTAAAAGATTCATAACTTAAAGTTATCCTAGTACATACTTTTATATCTTTCCATATATTTCATTTTTCTGGGAAGAACCCCTACGAGCGCCGGCGCCCCTTTAGTTTTTAAAGCACTGTAGGAGGTGGCTCATGAAATCTGTATTATTAGTTCTTTCATTATTATTCTCTGTTTCTCAGTCCTTAGCTCAGGAAGCCCCTGGGCGGGCTTTAGCAAAAATGATTACACACGCTCAGTATTATGGAGGTGAAGCCGCATTTGTGTTTGATCTCGATGAGACAATTGTGGATTCGACTCCTCGTCGATATGCCGCTTTTCTGGATACAATTAATCAGGTCTGTGGACTTGAGCCAGCACATCCTGACTGTCCGGCGCTCCGCCATATTTCTTTTGATCATCTTTACCGAATGAGAAATCGATATAACGACCGGGCCTATCTCGAAGGCGAGGGAGTGCGAGATGCGTCTATGATTGAAAAAGTTTCGCGCGAAATGTTTCAACTTTATCTCTCCGGTGCATATATCGTCGATGAAGACCGGATGATTCTGGGGGCGCTCTCCTTCGTTCGTGAGCTAAAAAAATGGGGTGCACAGGTTTATTACGTTTCAAGCCGCATCAAGGAAAACCAGTGGGGTCCCACCCGTGAATTTCTAGGGCGCAGAGGGCTTCTTGCTCGAGGTGATGAGAGTTTTCTCTATATAAGACCAAAGAGTGAGGTTTCGGTTGAATTTAAGAAACGAGCGACACTTGAAATTGCTGCTCGTGTTCGTGAAAGCGGTGGAAAGGTTTTCGGAATTTTCGAAAACGAACCGGAGAACCTGAATGTCTGGGCAGAAAACTTTCCTTATGCAAAAGCTTTCTTCATCCTTGGCGCGTACCAACGTGAGGGAACGATTCCTGCGAAATCTGTGGTTTTAGAAGATTTTCGATTTTAGTCGAAACTTCGAAGGTAAGCTAAAAACTCATGGGGGGTCTGGGTGTAAACATCCGGACCCTCGGCATTTACGAGTCCCCGGTCATGGACCGGATCCCAGCCAGCGCTCGCAGCTTTCACTCCCGCGCGTTTAGCAGCGCGAACGTCCATCCACATGTCGCCTAAGTAGAGCGCCTCACTGGGTTTCGATTTCAGAAGTTCTAACGCCTTTAGGATTCCTTCCGGAGAAGGCTTAGAGCTCGAAAGATCGTCATGGGTGAGGATGCATCCGAATCGTTCGGTGAGATGGTGATGTTTCAGGATTGAAAAGGTGCTTTCTTTTCCGCGTCCCGTAACGATCCCCGTTTTAAAACCCCGGGACTCGCACTCATCGATAATCGGGGTGATTCCTGGAAAAAGTGGCGCTTCGTGTAGACGTGCGCGGGTGTATTCGAAGTAAGCCGCCTCGGCCGCCTCGCCTAGGTGGGAGCCTAGGACTTTCGAGAAAATCTGACGTTCACCCGGGCCGAAATGTTCCATGATTTCTGCGGGTGATAATGCTTTTCCCCCAAACTTCACAAACACATGATTAAAAGCGTCAAACGTGACTCCCAGGCTATTTACAAGAGTTCCGTCGAGATCGAAAAGGATGCACTTGAGCAAGGTATAAACTCCGCGTTAGGGTGAGCCTATGTTGCTCACTACTTTACCAGGATACTTTAAAGCCCGCCGCGATTCACTCATGAAAAAGACGGAGTCCGAGGGGGCTGCCTTTATTTTTCCAGCTGCTCGAGAATACCTCAGGAATCCGGATGTCACTTTTCCTTTTCGCCAGGAAAGTAACCTCTATTATTTAACTGGATTCGAAGAGCCAGAGGCTTGGGTCGTTTTAGTACCTGGTGCTTCGAAAGGTGCCGCTTATAAAACTGTTTTCTTTGTACGTCACCGCGATCCCGTGATGGAAATCTGGGAAGGTGAACGTTACGGCACTGAAGGTGCACTTAAAATTTTCGGAGCAGACGAAGCCTACCTTCATGATGAATTTTCTAAGAAACTCCCCGAGCTCTTAAAGGGTGTCGAAAAAGTTTATTACCGCGCGAATCTCGACGAGAAGGAAGATCGCATCGTGATGGACGCCCTCGAAGCGCATCGCCGGTCGATGGGCCGGAGTGGTCGCCCATTACTTCCGATTGCAGATCCGAACACAATGCTTGCTTCGATGAGGGTTTTTAAGTCGAAGGAAGAAATCGAACACATGAAGCGAGCTTGTGAACTTACTGCTGCTACTCATAAAGCGGCGATGAAGGAAGCTCGCCCTGGAGTGAATGAATTCGAAATCGAAGCGTTTATTGATTACCAATTCCGTAAGCAGGGCGCCCAGCGCGTAGGATACGGATCGATCGTGGCGGGTGGGAAAAATGCCTGCTGCCTCCATTACCGCGCGAATAACGAAATCCTTCGTGATGGAGACCTCATCCTGATCGATGCGGGTGCGGAATATAATTATTACACTTCTGACATCACTCGAACTTTTCCAGTCGGAAAGAAATTTTCAAAAACCCAGGCCGCAATTTATGATCTCGTTTTAAAAGCACAACTCGAATGTATCGCGATGGCAAAACCTGGAGCGACCCAAGCAGCGATTCATCGTCATGCATCGGAAGTTTTAGTCGAAGGTGCACTTTCATTAGGACTGATGAAGGGGAAGGTCGACGAAATCATCACTTCGGGAGCCGTGAAACGATTTTATCCGCACGGTACTGGGCACTATCTCGGAATGGACGTTCACGATATCGGTCTTTATCAGATCGACGGCGAACCTCGTAAGCTCGAAGCTGGCATGATGTTTACGATTGAGCCAGGATTCTATATCCAACCAGATGACAAGGATGCTCCAGTAGAATACCGCGGTATCGGGATTCGAATCGAAGACGATATTTTAATTACTCCATCCGGATGTGATGTCATGACTTCGGGCGTGCCTAAATCACGTGAAGAGATTGAAGCCTTAAAAGCTTAGTGGCTTTTCGGAAGTTGTCATGAAGTTAGGCCCATTTGAAATTGATCACCCGTTTATTCTAGCCCCGATGGCTGGAATTACGAATTCGCCGTTTCGTCGCCTGATGCGCCGGATGAATTCGCCGATTGTGATTAGTGAGTTGGTTTCTGCGACCGGGATTGAATACATGGGGCAGAAGACTCTGGATCTGCTTCGTTTCCATGAAGAAGAGCGAATCGTCGGGCTTCAGATTTTCGGCGATGATGTGAATCATCTCGTGAAAGCGTGCCAGCATATTGAAAAGCTCGGTGCGGACTTCGTGGACTTAAATATGGGATGTCCCGTTCCTAAAGTGGTGAAGCGGGGCGGGGGAGCGGCGATGTGCCGAAACACTCCCGAACTTTATAAAACCCTTTCTGCGATGGTGAAGTCGATAAAGATTCCACTCACGATTAAGATCCGAACGGGGTGGGACGCAGAAGAAAGAAATGCTTCGGAAGTCGTTCGCGTAGCTGCCGATGCCGGGGTTTCGTGGGTCGCGATTCACGGGCGTACGCGCGCGCAGGCCTATACAGGCGAAGCGGACTGGGATTTTATTGGAAATGTGAAGGCTAAGGCTACGATCCCGATCATCGGGAATGGAGATCTGACCACTCCCGATAAAGCCGTGAACCGCTTTCGGACTTACGGAGTGGATGCTGTCTTAATCGGGCGGGGTGCGCTTCGTAATCCATTTATCTTCGATCAGTCGGCGAAGCGGTTACGAGGGGAAGATTTTCCCGCGCCCGTGGCAGCAGACTATTTGAAGATGATCACGACCCAGCGTGGGCTGCTCGAAGAAACCTATCCAGGCCGCGGAGCGACCGTTCATGCTCGGAAATTTCTTGCTTGGTATTCTGCAGGTTTTCCTGGCTCGGGCGAATTTCGGAAAAAGGTTTTTACGATTCAAGACGGCGATGAGCTTTGGGGTGAGGCACTTCGGTTTTTCGAAGAAAGTGTTTCTAAGCGAGATACTCAGTACCTCCAGGAAGAGTTTTTAATGGGCGGGCATGGATAAAATATGAAAAAAAATGCGAAGAAAGACTACCGTGCTCTCACCGCCACTATCCATAACGTCGAAGATGCCCTCGATCGAAAGTTAAAGCTCGAGAAAGCGATTCTAAATATCTGGCTTCGGTATCCGCGTGCGAACTTTAAGTTAATTTTATCAGAACTCCTCGACGGGGAGCTTCCGGTCGTCGAGGGTGCAGAGCTGCATATCGATCTCGCTCGCGCGCTAGGAATTGCGCTTGAAGACTACGATGACGAAGCGGCTCGAAAAGATGATCTTAAGGAGATCTTTAAGCGCTGGAACGCAAGCCTTCGTAAAAAAGCGCTCACCCAGAAGCCTGTCCGAATTATTTCGCGGTAATTTCGCTAAAGTTAAAAGCGGTGATGAGTTTCTTCATCCATTTTGCTGCTTTTGGAAACTTCATGAAATCATTCGAAGCGCCAGTCTTCTCCCACTCTTTATAGAGCGAGTTTAGCTGCTTCTGCTGGGCGGTCGGAAGAATTACACCGTCAGCGTCGCTGTTTTTAGTTTTTAAGCAAAGCTGAGGACCCTTATCAGTGGAGTGAACATAGAGAACGGGTTTTTTTACAGTCTTTAGGGATGCTTTTTTTGCGGGGGATTTTTTAGCACTGGTTTTCTTAACAGTAGATTTTTTAGAAGCAGTTTTCTTTTTCATGGTTATTTCTTTCTTTGGGTAAGTGGATACTTCATACCACCTAAATTAAGGATGTATCCATCCCCTTCTTCAAGAGTACGAAGAATCAGTTCTGTATGCGGCATTCGTAGGAACTGCGCTGTTTTTGCTCCGTCCTTGATACGGCAGGTGAGTCGATCATTTTCGTAGTGGAGAGTCGTGGGATCGAGGGTTTCCTGGGAGCCACCGAGTAGAGTGAGAATAACTTTTTCGTCAGTATCCTTTCCTTCGAATTGAATTCCGGAAACAAAGTAAGCACACCCTTCGACTTCAATGCGTTTAAAGTCGCGTCCGATCTGGATGAAATAACCTTCCTGATCATGACCGAGAAACCGGTGATAAGCAGCGACCGTTCGCTCGTGAGTAATTTCTTCGCCATTCGAGAGGAATACCCCGTCTCGGGTGAGGCGGATGACTTCGTTATCGATGAAGATTTCTGAAGGGGGAAGGGTCATGGTTGATTCTATATTTTGTAGCACACTTTTTATTTAATCGACTTATCTGGATGTACTATAACTATATATAATCCATATAGCTGCCGTAATGAGTAGTGAGCCTGAAATCATTAATAGAATTCCCCAATCAAGCCGACTTGCTAGATGCTGACGCTGAGTATCTCCTATGATCAAATCATGATCAAAATCATATTTAAACTGCCCTTGGAGCTGAACTCGTTCAATCTCATCTTCAGGTAAAATTTTACGTTTTGCATATTCATACATGTGGCTTGTCCCCAAAGCGAGTTCCTCCTCTTCAATTCGTCCATTTTTATTTAGATCGAGGAATTTTTTTAGTTTTTGAGGATTATCGCGGAATTTTTTAACCTCGCCTAAGAATCGATAGGTATGCGGTGAAATCGCATGAATCAAGGGATTCGATGGAGAGTTAAAGTTTCCGCGAATGTAAACTGGAGCACCTACATAAATTACGTTTTCTATGATTCTGATTTTATTTCGAGTGAGTCTTGCGAAAAAAGTTTTCGCTGGTTTGAGATCCTCAACGTACTTTGAATATTCCTTCATGAACTCATTTTTTACATTTACAGGAAGCGTAGACCACTTCCAGGTTCTTTCTTGGAGTATTAACTCTGCGTGGGTTGAGTCGACCTTAACGATTCCTGTTCCATCGGAGACCAGAAAATTTTTTTCCTTATTTTCTTCGTACTTGGTAACCCAACTTGAAGAACCGTCGTTGGATTCGAGTGCTTGAATTTGGAAGTGAAGGTAAGCAGCTGCACGACCATTCAGAGTTTTAAACGATTTTCGGTATGGAATTGCATGCCCATGAATGTGTGCAAGGCCCTGTGGAGCGCTTTTGATCGTGGATGAGGGTGTATCTTCGATTTTTCTTCTATTTTTCCAGCGTTTTCTTCCATTTGCAATGAGACCAACGCCAGAGAAAAATAAAATGAGAACTAATTTAAATATGAGTTCTTCTGGGTTTTCAGATTTTCTCATGAGCATCGTTTCTCGATGAAAAAAGCGCTATTTTTTTGTATCCAATCAGACCGGCAAAAAATAAATCGGGGAACTGGCTGAGTCGGGTGTTAAATAGAATGGCTGCCTCGTTAAAAGTTTCACGCCGGTCAGCGAGTTGAGTCTCAAGATCTGATATTCGATTCTGAAGTTGCTGGAAGGATCGACTTGCTTTTAGATCTGGATAGGCTTCTCCGAAAGCCATGATATCGAAAAAAGCACTCGATAAAGTATTTGATGCGTGTACTTTTTCAGAAATTTTTCGAGCATATCCATAATTTCTTCGCGCTTCCACGATTTGAGTTATTATATTTTTTTCATAGTGACTAAATTGTTCGATTATTTTTATAAGCTGGGGAATCTCATCAAAACGCTGCCTAAGAATGACATCAATATTTGCCCATGAACGATCGACCTGATGGCGGAGAGTGACGATTGCGTTATATGTCCAGATGGTAACGGATAGAAAAATGCACCCCAAGAGGATCATAAAAACCCTGGTCGCGACGGTGAATGCCATTCCACAATTGAAAGCGAACGCGGGATGATTTGCAAAGACTTTGCCGAGGCCTAACGCGACTCACCATGAGCTCCTTTCTCTAACTCCGCTTTCCTTGAATTTCCCGTCCCCCCGGGCTTATGATCGACCCACTTATGAACACTGCACTCCAAAAAAAGCTCTTCGCGAGCCTCATCGAAGTGATTCGAAAAACGTCCACTGAACTACCCGATGATGTGGTGAAGGCACTCGATGCCGGTAGGTCTGTAGAAGAAGAAGGTTCACGCGGAAAATACGCGCTCGAAATTATTAAAGATAATATCGGGATTGCGAAGAAAAAATCGCAACCTCTCTGCCAAGACACAGGCAGCGTACTTTTTTTCATCCATTACCCGGCGAAATCAGACTACGACATGCTCGTTAAGCTGATTAAAAAAGCAGTCACCGCATCGACGAAGAAGGGTTACCTTAGACAGAATTCAGTCGACTCTCTCACTGGCGTAAATAATGGGACGAATGTGGGACCGGGTACTCCGACGATTCACGCTGAACCCTGGAAGAAAGACCATTTTGATATTCGCCTGATTTTAAAAGGCGGCGGATGTGAAAACGTCGGCGCTCAGTATTCGCTCCCAGATTCTCGGGTAGGTGCTGGCCGCGATCTTGTCGGTGTAAAAAAATGTATCCTCGATGCTGTTCAGCAAGCTCAGGGTAAAGGTTGTGGGCCTGGTATTCTCGGTGTCACGATCGGTGGAGACCGCGCGACGGGTTACCTCGTTTCGAAAGAACAGTTTCTCCGCACGATGGAAGATAAATCTCCGAATCCGGTGCTCGCTAAACTCGAAGACGAGATTACGCGTGAAGCAAATACACTTGGTATCGGACCGATGGGCTTTGGTGGAAAAACGACTCTCTTAAAAACGAAAATCGCAGCGATTAATCGGCTCCCAGCTTCTTTCTTCGTCAGCGTTTCTTATATGTGCTGGGCTTACCGTCGTCAGGGCGCGAAGATTTCCGCGCGTGGCGAAATTCAGAAATGGATTTACTAATATGATTCGTCTTGAAGCTCCTTTTACAGAAGAAAAAATCAGAAAACTTAAAGTCGGAGACATGGTCGAGATTTACGGCCTTCTCTATACGGGACGTGACGCCGTCCATAAGTGGCTTTCTGAAGGCAATGAGCCCCCGAAGAACGAAGTGAATCTCCGCGATGCGGGAATTTACCACTGCGGACCTGTCGTCATGGAAAAAGGGAAAGGTGATAAAAAACGCTATACTGTCACCGCTGCGGGCCCTACGACTTCGACCCGTGAAGAACCCTATCAAGCCGGAATCATCGAAAAATTCGGCGTTCGCCTTGTTATTGGTAAAGGCGGAATGGGTGAGAAGACCCGGATCGCGTGCGAGAAGTTTGGATGCGTTTATCTCCATGCCGTCGGTGGTGCAGCGCAGGTTCTCGCAGAAGCGATTAAAGAAGTCGAAGGCGTCTACGGGCTAGAAAAGTTTGGTAGCCCTGAAGCGATCTGGAAACTCCGAGTAGAAAAATTTCCGGTCGTCGTAACGATCGACGCTCACGGAAATTCGCTTCATAAAGAGATGGAAGCAAGCTCCTCGGCAGCCCTACAGGGGATTTTCGCAGGGTTGAAGAAATAGATAAAAATGTAACGGATAAAAAAATGACAAAACAGCCTACGACTTACGGCCAGTCCGATCTTTCTTATAACGACTACTTAAAGGTCTCAGAACTGACTGCGCTCCAGTCACCACTCTCGAAACCACCGCACCACGATGAGATGCTATTTATCATCATCCATCAAGCATACGAACTCTGGTTTAAGCTCATCATTCATGAACTCGAATCCGCGATGGAAGAGATGAAAAAGAAGGAAGTCCTTCGAGCCCATCACTTCGTAAAACGCGTGGTTGAGATCCAAAAAGTCCTCATCCAACAAATCCATATTTTAGAGACGATGACCCCTGTCGAGTTTCTCGAGTTTCGTGAAAATCTGATGCCAGCGAGTGGTTTTCAGTCACTTCAGCACCGTGAGATCGAGTTCATGTGTGGAATGAAAGAAGAGCGTTACTTTCAGTTCTTCCAAAATCGCCCTGAAGTCGTCGCGCGACTTCGCGCTCGTTTCGATGCTCCCGACCTTTCGACTTCCTATCTCGAGTTAGTGAATGCGCTCGGATATAAAGTTCCAGGGAAAGATACTGCCGAAGATCGCCCCGCGATTCTTGAAGGTCTAAAAAATATTTACCAATATCCAAGCCGGGATCTTCCCCTCTATCTATTATCGGAAGCCCTCGTCGACCTCGACCAAGGTATGGCCCTCTGGCGTGAGCACCATGTAAGAATGGTAGAGCGCGTGATTGGATTTAAAAAAGGAACAGGCGGTTCAAGCGGAGTCGAGTATCTCCGCGCCCAAACCGCAAAAAAAGCATTTCCATTTCTTTGGGAAGTTCGTTCGCTGCTTGTAAAAGTTTAAAGTGGTTTTAGCGGAGTTTCGGCCACGAAAATGAGCTTCTTTTTTATTGGTGAATACCGAAACCGAAAAAAGACCGCATTGGGGATCGGGAACTTAATCTGTTCGATCCCACCTGCCCAGTGGAGGAGTCTCCTTAAAACTCCGCCGTGCGTCGATACTCCGAGAGAAGCTTCTGTAGCGGAATTCATTTCGGGCCTCAGAGATGCTTCGTGAATAGCGCCCATCACCCGCGAAACGAGGGAGTCGATACTTTCAGATCCGAGATCTCGGAGTTCTTCGTCGGAAAGAATTTTATTTCCGATGCGGCTTGAGAGTTCAGCACCGAATTTTTCTCGGATCTCGAAATGGGTGAGTCCCTGAAGTGCTCCTAAGTTTACTTCGCGAAGTCGAGCGTCGCTTATAACAGGAATCGAAGGGTGCCAGCCGAGACGTGAGGCTTCCTTTAGAGCGATTTCTGAAGTCCTCATAGCACGAGAGAGATCAGAGCTTAGAATGAGTGCGAGAGGAATTCGTCTCAGTCCGAGACTTAGCCTTAATGCCTCTCCTTCTCCCTGAGTATTTAACGGAATATCGAGATGCCCCTGAATACGGCCTTCTTTATTCCAGTCCGTCTGCCCATGGCGAAATGCAAATAGGTCGATTTCTTCCCTCATCCTGATACGATAACGCCATGGCGATCCGAAAAGTAGCCCGAATGGGGCATCCCGTTTTAAGAGAGAAAGTCCGTGACCTAACCTCGGAAGAAATCCGCTCTGAATGGTTTGAGAGACTGCTCGAAGACATGGTCGATACGATGGAAGAATACGGGGGGATTGGCCTTGCGGCGCCCCAGATTCATGAATCGGTGTCGGTAGCGATTATCGAATATGGAGAACCCGATTCAGAACCGGGTGTGGGTCTAAGGGAAATGCCCTTAACCGTTTTTATTAATCCTCGAATTACGGTTCTAGATACTGAGGAGCAAGGTTTTTGGGAAGGCTGCCTTTCCGTTCCAGAGATTCGCGGGCTCGTTTATCGGCCTCGAATGATCCGCGTGGATTATCTCGACCGTGAGGGCCGGCCCCAGTCGGTGATTGCAGAGGATTTTTTAGCGACAGTTTTCCAACACGAGCTGGATCACTTAGCGGGAACGCTATTCGTCGACCGGATTCGATATGAAGTCGGAAGCTCTCCGATTTCCTTTACCCCGGAGTATTCGAAGTACCATGTGCCCGATGAAGATGACGAAATAGGCGAGCTCGAGGATTAAATCTCGCGCCAATAAAATGACCGAATTAAAGTAATCATTTCGCTCCTCCGATGAAGTGAGTATGAGCGCTCAACCTAAATCTGCTTATTTAGAATCCGTCCCAAAACCAGAGGAATTAACGGGATGGTTTGTCCTTCGTTTAAACGGAATGAAGTTCCAGGGGCCAACGACTCTAGATGCATTTAAGACGGCGATTGAAAATGGAAAATTATCGTGGATGGATTACGCGTATCACCCCGATTTTTTTCAAGGCTGGGGTCGGCTTTACGAAATTAAAAATCTCGTAAAACTTTTTCCCGTGGGGCCAGATCCTGCGGCATTAAAAAATTACGAAAATCTTGTGAAATCGAAACACGAAGGCGATATGAAATGGCGTGGAGCAGGTCCACAGCCACAGGGAACTAAAAATTCGAACTGGTACCTTTTTCTAAGTGAAAGGGCGAGACTTGTTCCGCGAGATGAAAGATTAAGTAAGAAATTTTGGTATCTCCTTCTCGATGGCAGAGAAGTGGGTCCTGTGCAGTTAGCCGATGTCGAAAACGCATTAAAAGCAGGACCTCCTCCTGTTTCGCTCTTTGCTTGGAACCCGTCGATTAAGCGGTGGAGACCTATTGATGGAGTGCCAGATCTTGCAAAAATAATGGGCCTTCCACATAAAACGTATTCGGATGATCAAACCCTCATAGTTGAGCACGGTGCGCAGAGAAGAAAGTCTTCACGTCGAACGATCGTTGCTTCGGTTCATGCGATCACTCCTGAGGGTGCAGTAAAAATGATTGGAATTTGTGGAAATGTCTCCCCAAGCGGGTTCCAGCTTCTCCAGTTTGGGGATATCAATCGTTATGAAGAAGGCGCGAGGGGAGTGTTTGAAATTCGAGCTTCTAAAACGAGTGATGTCGTTCCCTTTAAGGTCGCTGCTGTTGTAAAACGCTATGACCCTGAAAAGCACACCGTCGGATTTGAATTCGAAAAGATTGATCCCGTCGATTTAAAATTGCTGAGTCTCTTTATTAGTAAAAGTAGTTAGCCGTTATGCTTTTTAATTTCTTCAGCTAACTTTACTCGTGCTTCTCGGCGAATTCGAGCCGCTTCGAATCGTCTGCGTTCGGTGTCGCTCGTGGGGTTTACAGGAGGTACGATGCGGGGTTTGCCATCCGTATCGAGCGCAACGAACGTGAGATACGCCGTCGCCGTATGTTTCATTTCGCCTGTCAGTGGATTTTCCTTATCGACCCGAACACCTACTTCCATCGAAGTTCGACCTGCGTAATTTACTGAAGCTTTTATGTGAATGTATTCCCCAAGTTTCACGGGGGCTACGAAATGAAGGGCATCGATCGAGGCTGTGACCACGACGGATCTCGCATGCTTTCCTGCAGCCATGGCAGCGGCGATATCGATGAGTGATACGACCTTACCCCCGAAGATAGTACCGAGTGCGTTGGTATCTGAGGGAAGAACCATCTCCGTCATGATGATCTGGGATTCGGTAACAAGTTTTGCGGGTGGGGTCGGAGAGGAAGGCTTCGATTTCATATTTGGAATCATCTACTAGCTTTTTTCCCCCGGCAAGGGACTGGCGGAAGGACATAAAAGCTCCCTCTTCTCTTCTAGGTTCGGGCCCCACCGATTTCGACACGGAATGAAAAGAAATGCTTGCGGTAGAAAAAAAAGCCTTTCTATACTTAGGTCAGTAGATGGGGGGGGATATGGATGTCTCCAAATTAGGATCTAAGGTTGGGATAGAGGCGGGTACTGAAGTGCAAGATCAGGCGCAAACAGAGCAGGGTTCAGAACTGTTGACTGAAGTGGCTAGTCTCACTGGGTTGCCAGTCGACTGGGTACACACGGAATTGACCCAGATCGTAAAGAACTCTGGGCATACTCCTGAGCAGCTCACTCTGGAAGAGTTACGGGCCTCGATGCTCCAGTATCTCGAAGAGATGAACCGAGAGCTTATGGCACAGGAAGAGTCTGATATGGACCTACTTGAGTCGATGAGTGTTCCGAGTGATATTTCGCACTAAATCGCTCAGCCAAATGAACGTCATTTAATTGACGGATTTGGGTTTCTTTTTTTACCTCATATTTGCGTTTTTTTCTCCTGTGACTTCACGCAAAATGCCGACAAGGGTTTAGACTCAAATAAGTCTAAGGCAGTTTCACATGCACTCCATCGAAGGGCTTACGCTCCATGCTTATCCGCAACGCTAAAAATTTCATCCCCGATAGCCTCGTTCAACCCGAGCTCGTAGGTTTTACTTCCTCGATCGCAAGCACGATGCCGAGTGCTTATATTCCGAATCCAATCGTGATCGAGCAAACACCACGCGGAGAACGCCAGTACGACATCTACTCGCGACTTCTGCTCGACCGGATCGTTTTTCTAGGGACCGAAGTAAATGATGTCGTAGCGAATCTTTTAATAGCACAGCTTTTCTTTCTGGAGAGCTCTGAACCCGAAAAGCCAGTTCACTTTTACATTAACTCACCCGGCGGATCTGTTTATGCCGGACTCGGAATTTACGACGTGATTCAGTACGTGAAGCCTGAAGTTTATACTTACTGCACGGGACTCGCTGCAAGCATGGGGGCATTTCTTCTTGCTTCAGGCGCTGCAGGAAATCGTTACGCACTCCCGAATGCGCGGATCATGATTCACCAGCCGCTCGGTGGGGCTCGTGGGCAGGCATCGGATATTGAGATTCAAGCAAAAGAGATTCTTTACTTGAAAAAACGCTTAAATGAAATGCTCGCCCACCATACGGGTAAGCCGATGTCAGTGATTGAGAAAGCGACTGACCGGGATAATTACCTCTCGGCAGAAGAAGCAATTGAAATTGGTTTAATCGATAAAGTCGTCACGAAAAATAAGAAGGCCTAAAACGATGGACACTAAAAAATACGGTGATGGATTTGGAAATCTTTGCTGCTCTTTCTGTGGAAAGAATCAGCGCGAAGTAAAGAAGCTCATCGCAGGCCCAACGGTTTACATCTGCGATGAATGCATCGAGCTTTGTAACGATATTATCGCTGAAGAAGGCCAAAAAGATCAAACAACGAAGCCTTCGGATAAACTCCCTAAGCCAGCAGAAATTAAGGCGCACCTCGATGAGTACATCATCGGCCAAGAGCGCGCGAAGCGGGTTTTCTCCGTCGCTGTTTATAACCACTATAAGCGCATTCAGCATCAAAACGATAGGAAACCAAAAGATGGTGGGGTAGAACTCACGAAGTCGAATATTCTCGTTATTGGACCGACGGGTACGGGAAAGACGCTTCTCGCACAGACGCTTGCGAAGCTCTTAAACGTGCCTTTCGCAATGGCTGATGCCACGACTCTAACTGAAGCCGGTTATGTTGGTGAAGACGTCGAGAACATTATTCTGAACCTTCTCCAGTCTTGCGATAATAACGTCGAGCGCGCTCAGAAGGGCATTATCTATGTCGACGAAGTCGATAAGATTTCCCGTAAAGGTGAAAATGCTTCGATCACTCGCGACGTTTCGGGCGAAGGCGTTCAGCAGGCGCTTCTGAAGATGATCGAAGGTACAGTCGCTAACGTTCCACCTAAGGGGGGGCGTAAGCATCCCCAGCAGGAGTTCGTTCAGGTAAATACTTCGAACATCCTCTTTATTTGTGGAGGCGCGTTCGTCGGTATTGATAAAATTATTGCGCACCGTAAGGGTAAGCGAGCGATGGGAATGCACGCAAATATTTCACAGAAGAAGGAGGAGTCCGTTTCTGAACTTCTCGCCCAGGTCGAGCCTGAGGATCTGATTAAATTTGGTCTCATTCCCGAATTTATCGGACGACTCCCCATGATTGCTACGCTCGAGGAGCTTGATGAAAAAGCGCTACTCGATATTCTGACCACCCCTAAGAATGCCCTCGTGAAGCAGTACCAGAAGCTGTTTGAGTTTGATGGAATTCAGCTCGAATTTGAACCCGATGCAATCACCGAGATTGCTAAGGAAGCGATCAAGCGTGCGACAGGTGCCCGAGGACTTCGGGCCATCATGGAACAGACGATGCTTGAGGTGATGTATGACCTCCCGGCACAGACTGACGTGAAGAAATGTATCGTCACGAAGAACATGATCACGAATGGCGAACGCCCGATTCTACTTCTTGCCGATGGAACTCCGAAGAAATTTGATACGACTCATTTCGGAAAAAAGGCTGAGTCCGCTTAAGGATTCGATTCATTGTTTAAAAAAGGGCCTTTACCCCGAGCGGGTAAGGGCCTTTTCTTTTATAAACTCCCCGTCATTTTTCTATCCCATATCGAGATCCGAGTTATCCCCGTCCTAAACCGAAATTGGGGATTAAACCGTAAAGATTCGGCAAAAAATTCAACGATAAATTTAATTTTGGGTGCTTGCGTAAAACTATTTTTCTGTTCCTCTCAAAAGTGGAGTTCCGTGGTTTGCATCCATTTTTAAAAGCTGCTCTACTTAATTAAGGAGGCTCTTGTCACCTTCCCGGCGGAAGTGCTGACCCGAGTTCGCAGATGAAAGAAAAGTCGAAAAAAGAAAGCTCTAAGGACACTTCGGGAAGCATTCGAGTCCCTCTTCTTCCACTTCGAGATGTCATCATTTTTCCCCAGATGGTTGTTCCCCTTTTCGTTGGGCGAGAAAAATCGATTAATGCTCTCGAAGAGTGTGTGAATAAAAAACAGGATCTCTTTCTCGTTGCCCAGACTCAGGCAACCACCACGAATCCTGGCGAAAAAGATATTTATCAAATCGGAACACTCGGAACGATCCTCCAGATCCTTCGTCTTCCCGATAATACTGTAAAAGTTTTAATCGAAGGAAAGCGCCGAGCACGGATTAAAAGTTATATCGAATCCGATCGCATGATCGAAGCGGTTGTCGAGCCGATCGAAGAAGTTGTGGAAGACGGAGTCGAGCTTGAAGCTCTAGTTCGTTCTGTGAAAGCGACTTTCGAAAATTATGTGAAACTTAATAAGCGAATTCCACCTGAGATGCTCATGAGTGTGAGCACGATCGAGGAACCCGCTCGATTAGCCGATCTGATCGTCGCTCACTTAAACCTGAAGGTAGAAGA
>JBGSHQ010000146.1:0-2097 GCA_041752095.1 Bdellovibrionia bacterium | reverse complement strand
CGAGATTATGTGAAGCGCTTTACCCACTCGTTAAAGACGAAAAGCGGCTTCAGGAAAGTCTTCGAGTTTACCGAGACACGTTCGAGTCTGGGTATGCAGCGATGATGGCGTCGAAATTAGGAATCGCTCGAATCTCTAGCGATGAAGAAAGGAAGTTTTTAGAAGAGCTTTTCGAACTCATGGGAGAGAGCGAAGCGGATTATACTCTTTTCTTTCGAGCACTTTCTCAGACTTTTCGGGACGCTGAAGAATCTTTAGAAAGAATCATCTCTACTTTTTATTTGGACTTAGATCAGTGTGGTGAACTCTGTTCTCGGTGGAAGAAGTGGTTAAACCAGTATTTTAGTAAGATAAAAAATTTAGAAATATCTGAGCTTGATAGAATCTCGCGCATGAAGCGCGTAAATCCTAAATTCGTCCTACGGAATTATCTCGCCCAAGAAGCCATCACAGCGGCGACTGCAGGAGATTCATCAAAAATCGAACGACTCTTGAAAGCTTTAGAACATCCCTATGATGAACAACCCTCGAACGAAGATTTAGCGGTTAAACGCCCAGAATGGGCCCGCTCTGCACCTGGATGTGGCGCTCTTTCATGTTCGTCTTGATGGGTAATTCAGAATAATCACGCCCGTCGTAACGCCGATCACTCCCAAGATTTCACTCGCCGTTGGCGAATGGGAGTTAATTCCAAGATCAAGTCCAAGCGCAAATACTGGAATGACATAAGTAACGGTCGCAGCACGAACCGAACCCCATTCTTGGATGAGTCGGTAGAAAAGAAAAAAAGCTATACTTGTGGAAACGCAGCCCAAATAAAGCTCCGCTGCAATCACGGTAGAGAGAGGGTGCCATTCAGTGGGATTCGGCACTCCTTCAATCAGAACCGATAGAACGGAGAGCGCAATAAAACCTGCGATCAGTTGGTGGTAAAGATTCGTATAAGGACTGAGGTTTGGGAAACGAGTAAAAATCGAACGATTTGTTAAAACCCCGATCGCATAAGAAACGGCCATTAAAACTACCGAGAGCGTTCCGGCTAAAGAAGGATCGGATTCACTCGCTAAAATCTTAGTAATAAAAATCGCAACGACTCCAAAAATTCCAGCTAGAAGTCCGGTAACGGTCTTTAAAGTAATGGGCTCTGCCCGTGGAGTAAAAATAAGTCCTAAGATAAATACCCAGATCGGAACCGTTCCATTTAAAATTCCGGCCAGGCCAGGCGAAATCGATTTCTCTCCCCAGAAAAGAAGTGCCATGGGTAAAGCAAATGCAAAAAGCCCCGTGATCCAGACATCTCTCCGCGCTTCCTTAAGGAGCGAGAACTTTATTTTTAACACTGGAAAAAGAAGGGTTAAAAATGAAAACCCCACTCCTAGACGAAGTGCTCCTGCGGTGAGAGGTGGAACTGCGTGCACGAGAGGCTGGATCGCAATAAATGATCCTGCCCAGAAGCAGGCGGTGAGCAGAAAGAAAAAGGCGTTCATAGAGTCTTAGACTATCAGAGTCCTAGTCGTCGTGGCGAGAATCCTTTTCGGAATCTTTTTCGAAGTCTTTTTCTAAGTATTTTTCGGAATTCTTTTTCAGATCTGACTTTTTCTTACTCTTTTTCCTATCGGTTTTTTTTGATTTACTCTTTTTCCACTTCTTCTTTTTGCCTTCGCGGTAAGTTTCTGAAACCGACGGCTTCGTATCTTTACCATTCCACTTAAACTTAAAATCTTTCGATTTTCCGCCCGGAGCAAAAATTTTCACATCGATCGTGTGCTCTTCGTTTGAAACATCATCCATTTCAAATGAGGGCGATGCTGCCACTGCTTCACTTCCATCGATTCGGTAAGTCACCTCAGAATCGTCGGGAGCGTCGATCACGATACTGACCCGTTCTGTTTCAGGATTATAATCAGCATCGATGTAGTCTGCGTCCGCAATATCTGCGGAACCATTCGAGGAGTCGTCGGTTGGGTCTTCGGATGAATCTTTGCTTGAGTTCGATTCGTAGGATTGGGCTTCGGGATGAGTTTCTGATTGCGAGACGGGCTGAGTCTCAGGTTGCAGGTCTGACTGAGTTTCTGCCTGCAAGACGGGTTGAGTTTC
>JBGSHQ010000145.1:0-3382 GCA_041752095.1 Bdellovibrionia bacterium | reverse complement strand
CCATTCTTTCATGAGGAGTTTAAATACCTCTCCGTTATCACCCACAGTCTTATGGGCCGAGAGTCCTTTTACCTCGCGCCAGAGCTTCTCAGTTTCTTCGTCGAGTTCCAGTATGAGTTTCGTTTTTAACTTCTCGCCTTTCGCTTCCGCGAGTAACCCATCGACTTCGCGGGAAGTCCGATTTTCCATGGAGCGGAAGAGCTCGATTTTTTCATCTGGAGTCTTAGTTTTTCCAGATTTCTTTTCCTGACGAAGGTGGGTTTGAACTTTGGAGACTGATGAAACGGAAAGCGTTCCTGATTCGATCAGGGGCTTAAGCTCAGGAAGATCCTTCAATGCCCGCATGGCCTGGATTCGCTGATAAGCCTGAGAATCACTGAAACCTAACTCGCGCACGCAGTAGGTAAAGAGTCCGTCGTACTTGAGTTCCGCATAGGCTCGCCTCACTTCGATTTCGTAAAGGCATTCTAAAACCTCAACACCGATCCGGCGTTCATCGTTAACGAGTTTCTTAATTCGGGTAAACAGGACTTCGTGATTCATTTTTACTACGTATCACGCGTTTTTTCGGGCCTCTCGGTGGATCCAGGTCATGCTAAAATGAATGCGGGAAAGAATAATGAATCGCATATAAAGAACACGCGCCGATTTCTGCGCTAGGCGCGCTAGAGAGGCAATTTGATTCGCGTTATTCGGGTGCGATGAATCTACGCCTCGGAAACCGTCAATCAAAAAAGAAGGAAGTCAGACCGTTTTCTTAGGCCGCGGACTTTCCATTTGGTTTTAGGAAAGGAGGAAGCGTCGATGGTTAGGAATTTAAAGCCCGAACGGGTCCACATTTCCCATTAGCACCACCTGCATGACTGCAACGACGAGTGGCTTGCAGGCGATCGCCTTACCGTTTTCTTTGGCTCGACAATATTTCGGCTGAGATCCAGCGCAAGCCAGGGAATACTTGAACTTGATATTAGAGCAAAATTTGGGCGTGAATCCGAGACAAGCGACCGCATCATGGTTCGCTTCCAGATTACAGAAGCCCTGTTTTGAACCTATGCAAGCGTAAGCGTTCTTGTTGGTCTCGTCCTTACAAAATGCAGGGTTAGTTCCTAGGCAGGCCGGTGCGTTTTTGTAGGATATGTCCTCACAGTATTTGGGATTGTCCGCGACGCAGGCTCGAGAGTCTTTAAATTCTGGTTGCTCACAGAGCGGAGTTCTATCTTCCAAGGCGTAAGAAGCAATACTGGAGAAAAAAAACCCGAGCATCAGAAGCGTCATTCTCATTCGGAGACGATATAATGGTGGTTGGAACGAAAGCAAGTTCGTCGCTCCGACCTTACCAATGTCGGGAAAAACCCTACAAGTTCATATTTTACTAAACTCGCATTGAATTGGTTATCTGAGTTTTAGAGGCTGCTGCATTCTGCAATATAAATGTTTACCGTTCCAGCTTCGGGAAAGGTGGCACTCAGTCGAAACGCAGAAGGTGCGTTTCCGGTCTTGTACTCAAACTGTGCAAAGTTTTTGAAAAAACCATTTTCGACAGTACCAATCCCAATAGAGGTCGTTCCAAGTTGCGTATTGCTCATGAAACTCAGGTGAGCAGGGCAGTGGTTTAATTGCGGAGTAGACTTTGCATTTGAGTCGAGGACCAATTCCCCATACTGAACTGCTTGAGTTTTGTGTCCATTCCATGAATAAACCTTACACTTTAGAACATCAGCTTGTGCGCTAAGCGCAAGAAAGAACACGGCAACAGAAAAATACTTCATTGGGTTTGTCTCCTGAGCGGGACCATAACGGGGGTTCGAGCTATCGTAAATAGGATTTTTTCCGCATTACCGATTACCGAGCTCCAATAAGCCCCCGCTTTTTAAACCAAATCGCAATCCCGCCAGAGATCACCCCCATGAAGGCAAGAGCGCCGAAATAACCGAGCGGGTGCTTTAGCTCTGGCATCACCTCGAAGTTCATCCCATAAACGCCTGCTATAAAAGAAAGAGGTAAGAAAAAGGCGCTAAATACGGTTAGAACGCGCATAACCCCGTTTGTCTTCTGTGACTCGAGAGCGAGCTGAAGACCTAAGAGCTGGTTCATTCCTTCGATAGCGGATTCTGCGCGCGATAAAAGCAACGAGGTTTTTTTTCTCTGATTTTTTCGAAAACCAAATCGATTTTTTTCACTCTCAGGGAGAGTCGCAACTGAGTCGATCAGCTCAAGCTGAAGTTTCATCATCTTACGGATGACATTCAGTCTTCTCTTTTCAGAGTAGGCATCGCGAATCTTAAGCGGCTTTTTTTGTTTTGGCTGAAAGACCGCTAATTCAAGTAATTCGATTTCGTCTTCGATGCGCGTAAGGGCTTCGCTATAGCCCTGAATTACGCGGTCGAGAATGAGATTCAGGATTTCGTCTGGGTTTGCGTTTGAAACATCTGAATAAAAGCTAGGAAATGCGCTGAAGGAGAAACTATGGAGAGTCGTTATTCGATTGTCGTGAATGAAAATACCCAGTTTCCGGGTCAGTTCTCGCGTTCCTGCTAGCCGATTTGCAGTCGTGTGATCGAAAACTCGAAGAAGAATCAGGGCTGCGCTACCCTCTGTTTCGATCCTTGGGAGCCCCCCTTCGATCAGGGCAGAGTGGATCAGCTGAGGAGGTAGGCTCGGCTCAGAAAAGGACCCTTGTGTAATTTCAAAATCGGTCCAATTCGCTGCGACCTGTCGTTTTGTTAAAAAGCCTTTTTCCATAGCCCTTTATGAACCGCAATTTTTAACACATGTCGAATGTGAAAAATGGGAGCGATTCGGTATAAAAAATGAATGGGGCCGACTTTTTAGGTAAATCCTGGGGATCGAGAAATTAGCTCTCTGATTTCCCGCTATTTCTGAGCAAATTTAGCTAAAAAGCGCTCTTTTCTCGTAAATCTCGCGGCTCCGATTTTAGGTCCAAAGGTCAAGCCCCTTGGTGTTTCTGCAATGCGAGAAAGCCTTGGTTTCTCGAGTCAAAAAGTCAGTAATCTGGCAAAAAACTGAATCAAATCAAGATATAAGACTTTATAATATCACTATAAGTAGTGGGTCGCTCTAAGGGGTACCACAATATCTAGTGGTGTCCTTTGACAAGACCCCAAATTCCACTCATCCTAGATTCATAGAGCAGTTGGCCCGGTAGACGATGTTTTAAAGATGAATCGCAAGTAGTGGGTTCGGAGATAAAACAGCAAGATTTGCCACCGCCACCGGTTCTGGGTTTAGACAGTGTTCCTGGCTTTGAGGAGTAACTAAAAGAATGGGTCGGATGGGTTTGGGAGCCCGCTGTCTCAGGGTTCACTGTCTCTGCCAAAGTTTTAGCAGTGGTTGTAGAAAATGCGTGCTGTCCGGAGTGGCA
>JBGSHQ010000144.1:0-6046 GCA_041752095.1 Bdellovibrionia bacterium | reverse complement strand
ATTTCTCGAAGGAGATCAGCCTTAGCAAATCGTCCACTTTCTAGAAGGGTGCGCATAATATCGCGCATCGAGATCATACTCACGATCGACTCACCAGTGTCGGGATCAGGGTGAACGACGGGAAGGTGTCTGATTCCACGTTCGATCATAATCCGAGGTGCAGCTCCAATTTCTTCGATCGAGATCGTGAGCACGGGTTTACTCATGAGCAGGAAAACCGGTTTATTCCATGCACCCCCGTCTTCAATTTCAGCAATCCATTTTAGTAGATCACGTTCGGTGAAAATACCGGCTAAACCTTTTCCATGTGGCTCAGAAACTAAAACAGCTCCAAACCCTCTGTCCCGCATCGCTCGAACGCATTCTGAGAGGGTCGAATCCGGCTTCATGATGAGTGCTGTCGAGGCGTGGGACTTAATGAGTGACATGGATAAGAGCTTACATTAATAATTAAAAAAATGAAAAACCTCACACCGAAACCCATAATTTTGGAAAAAAAATTCTCCTCCATCGCTAAACCACTTCGGTCGGTTTTTAAGAAAAAATTTGCCGATCCCCGCGATACCCGTTCGGATCGTTTCGTGTGGGACTATTGGCACATCGAGGACCAGTACAGTGTTCTTCGAACTCCAGCGCGTTACTTTTTTCCGGAAAACCTTTTTAGAAAGCTTGAAAAAGAACTCGTTTCCTACGGGCAGACTCATCTCGGATGTAATGGGATTTCTGATCCTTGGATCAGTCTCTATGTCGATGGATCCTACCAGAACTTACACTCCGACTCTCCGCACGGCCCATGGGCTTATGTTTATTCTCTGACCGAGTGGAAGGGTCGAGAGTTTCGGGGCGGAGAAACGCTCGTTGCGAAAGATGAACTCCTTAATTTCTGGCCGAATTTTTCACGCGACCGCAGGAATCAGCGTGGGATTGAGCTGCCTGATCTTATTCATCAGGTCGCTCCAGAATTTAATCAACTCACCCTCTTCGATCCGAGACTCCCCCACGGAGTAAAAGAAGTGCGTGGAACGCGCGATCCATTAAAGGGCCGCCTCGTCGTTCACGGGTGGTTTGTGGAACCGAGACCGTTTATTGCGGGAGCACTCAGTAAAACAACGAAGCTCGCAGCCGCCACCCAGAAAACGATAAACGATCTGTTAAAACCCTTATCGAAAGAACTCAGCCAGTTCCACGAACTCCAGGGGACGGTATCCGTCCGCGTTTCGGTTTCGCCTGGAGGAAAGCCCGGAAAGCAGGAGTTACTCACCCACACACTTTTAAATTCAGAAAATCCTAGAGATTCAGATACTCCCCTCGAAGCCATCCGGCTCATCGCGGAAGGAATCGCCCGAACACATTTTCCACGCGCAAAAGGAACGAGCAATATCACGATCCCGTTTCTTTTTCGAAATTAATCCTACCGATTAAAACAAATAGGCGACTCCGAGTGCATTAATCACGAAAGTCGTTTTTCCGACCATCTGGATGCCGACTGTCGGGCGGTAAGAAAAAGTTCCGAAGAGTGGAATTCTTTTTCCGACTTGAAAAGATAGCCCTGTACCGCCTGGATCTGCGGTCGTATCGGAGACAACGCCATTTCCACTTCGTTTTGCGAGCCCGAAAAAAATAAAGGCAGCTTGGGAATAAGGGCCTCCCATATTAAATGTGGGGCCGACAGAAATCGTCATCGTGTTTACACTCGTGTCGGCATATCCCAAAGTCTGATACGAAACCGAGCCTCCGGCTTGGAGCCAATCAAAAATACCGAAATTATATCCCGGAGCGAGTGACATCCGGTTCGCGTCCCCGAGGAGCTCAAGCCCGACAGAGTTAAAAAAAACTTCGCTCGGTCCCATAGCAAACGCCCTAGGCATCAGGCTTAAGAATAAAAACAGGCTCGCAAAAAACCAACTCGATTTCATTTTAGCTCTGGATTTTTTCATGACTGAGTTCCTCGCCTTCACGAATACCTCGTTGAATCACTTTTCCTGGAATGCCGACGACTGTCGAATTCGGTGGAACCGATTCGACCACGACCGAGTTTGAACCGATTCGTGTTCCTGCTCCGATATCGATCGCACCTAATACTTTAGCTCCAGCACCGATGACGACTCGGTCTCCTATCGTCGGATGGCGTTTTTCTTTTCGGAGACTCGTTCCTCCGAGGGTGACACCTTGGTAAATAATAACACCATTACCCACCACGGCAGTTTCGCCGATCACGACTCCCATTCCGTGATCGATGATCACCTGACCGAGCACTGCGCCCGGATGAATATCGATGCCGGTGAGAAAGCGGGAAAGCTCAGAAATAAATCGAGGCAGGAGAGGAACGTGGAGTTTGAAAAAAAAATGTGCGATCCGGTGAAAAAAGAGCGCCTTTATTCCAGGATAAAAAAGGAAAATTTCAAGCGTGCTCTGTGCAGCTGGATCATATCTTCGATAGTCTGCCAATAGCTTCCACATATTAGCTTTTATACCATACTTTAAGGATCTCGAGTTCTTCCTCACCCTTCGGAGTGCGGACATTCACCGCATCTCCCGCTCGCGACTGGAGAAGTGCTTTTGCCATGGGAGAGATCCAACTGATGTAACCTGTCTTCGGATCGGTTTCATCCATCCCAACGATTCGATACAGACGTTCCTTCGAATCTTCATCTCGAAGTTTTACCCATGCACCAAACAAAACTTGGTCGGTGTCATTTTTTTCACACTCGACGACTTCGGCGGCATCAAGCCGCTTTTGCAGGAAACGAATCCTACGGTCGATCTCACGCAGTTTCTTTTTTCCGTAGAGGTAATCCCCATTCTCGGAACGATCGCCGTTACTAGCCGCCCAGGAGACGACTCGCACGCACTCAGGCCGGTCAGTATGGAGTAACTTCTTTAATTCAGCTCTTAGACGCTCTGCGCCCTGAAATGTAATATAATTTTTAGTCCCTGACGGAAGGCTGACATCCGGCTCGTCCTCGGAATCTAAGTCATCAGGTAAATCATTTTCTTTTGTAAAAGCTTTACTCACTTTCAGATATTGCTCTACGATTTTTAATAAGTCCAATCGAACAAGGAAAGAATGAACATGGCTAACTCTCGATTCCGCTCGCTCCCGATGCTCGCAGTTCTCCTATTTACGCTCGCTCCACTCGCATTTGCTGAAGATCCAGCTGAACTCGCTCCCGCAGATACTTCTGCGGTGTCGAATGAAGGTGTTCCACCTGCAGCAGCTCCTGCTGCCGACACGGGTGGCTCACTCGATGCGGATCCTGCAGCTCAGGAAGCTCCAAAGCCAAAAAAGAAAAAAGCTAAAAAGAAAAAAGAAAAGAAATCTAAAAAGAAATCAAAGAAAAAGCCTGCGAAAAAGCACGGCAAGAAAAAACATAAGAAGATGGCGGATTGAGCCTGCTTCGTTACGAGTCTGAGTGGGAGTGGGGATGGAAGTCTCCACTCCTTCTTTTTCCAAGCTCCGATTTTCTCTCTCCCATCACTCACCTCCCACTCTCTGTCAGAACTTTTCTGACCACTCCACTTACAGAACTCGATTTATCTCGGGGTGAAGCTTTTCTTTCAGAGAAATTAGCCCATCTAAAAACAACTCGAATCGGTGTGAAGTTCGAACGCATTCAGGAGTCTCTTTTCACTGCACATCCCGATACAGAATCGGTACGAGCCGGAATCCAGATTCCGGGCATCACAGAAATTGATCTCCTTCATCGACTCCACTCACTTCCCAGCACCGTAATCCACTGGGAAGTCGCCATTAAATTTTATCTCGCGCTTGATGAGGGCGGGTCGACCGACGCCGACCGATGGGTGGGCCCGGCAGGGATCGATACACTCGGGAAAAAAATGCGCGCCATTCGTGATCGACAGCTCAGTGTTTTAAAGAACCCGGAGATTGCTTTGAAAATTGGAATCCCAGAAACCGACACGATCCTCAGGCTCCCTAAGGTTCACGGGATTCTTTTTACGCCGTGGAAATCGTCATCACCCATTTTGCACGGCAAACCCGATTCGCTCCCGCCTGGAGTTACATCTGACGGTTTAAGAGGAATATGGTTTCACGAATCTCATTCGGGAGAGTTTTTAAGCGCTGCGAGATTAGAATTTCCAAACGCTCGCATTTTCATCCTTCACGCACATTCGGAATGGATTAGGTCACACCTAAAAATCGAGTGGATCGGGACTCCCCCAGGCACCCTAGAAGTTTCAAGGGATACGACTCACTTAAAGAATTACTTTAACACTAGGCCGGAGCTGAGCCCTGGCAGCGACTCTCCTGGGAAAGAGCCTTTTCAAGGCATAATCCTAGACTCAGGCAGAGAAATCCGCTTCTTCTGCGTGCCGGATGACGGTAGAATTAAATTATGAAATTTCCATTCTTAATCAGTGGATTTGTCTTTGGATTACTCAGTCTTCCTTTATCCGCCTTCGCGGAAAAACCACTTCCGCTTCACATCTTTCTGGGCTCGGATCTCGGATGGGGAACGGTAAGTCCTTACGGTCCACCCGAAGGCGAGCGAAGTGGACTCGACTTCGATTTAAAAGGCATGGGTTCGGTTTACTTTAAAAAGAAATGGATTTTTGATCTCGGAGGCGGCTGGAGCTGGGCACAGCGATCGGGCGAAAATACGGGCGGAGGCTTCTCTCGCATTCTGACTAAAGGTGCATTCATCGAAACATCGATGCGCTACGGCGACTTTTCGGGATGGCAGTTCGGCCCTGTTCTAAAGTCTATCCAAGTCGGAGACATCGGACTCGGAAACACAACGATCGATGATAGCCAGGCCCAGAAAGCGCTCCTCGCCGGGCTCCAAGTTTATTACGAATGGCCGTATACGAAATACCGAATGCGCGCAGGAGCCCGCGCGATGACGGACATTAATATCGATTTCAGATCCGTAAATGTTTTCCAGCTCGGTTTTGAAATTGGACTTCCCGTTTCGAATAACCAGTCGACCACTCGCTATGCGAAGCGCCCGGGAATCCAGATCGTTCAGAAGGATCGTTCATTAAAGCGGGTTCGCATGATTCTCGATGCACGCCGAATTGAATTTGATTTCGATAAGGCGACCCTTCGACCTGAGGCGGCCGAACGTCTTTCAAGGCTCGGTAAATTTCTCTTAAAAACCCAGGAAAACTGGGAATTTTTACGCATCAGCGGCCACACGGATGAACGCGGCACAGTCGAATATAACCAGACCCTTTCTGAAAACCGGGCGGCTGCCGTAAGAGCTGCCATCATTTCTGAAGGCGTGGGGCGTGACCGAATCGAGACACGAGGCTTTAGCGAAAACCAGCCCCTCGATGTCGCGCATAACGAAGTCGCTTGGCAGAAAAACCGTCGAGTGGAATTTGAATTTACCGGCGTTCAGGATCTCGATCTCATCGTCGACGGCGTAAACCAGGCGACCGATGATGAAGAAACCGATTAACGAGGCGGCGCACGACTTACTTGCGAATTCTGATGTCATCGATCTGCACATCGATACTTTCATCTGGAACCGGATTTTCGGTTACGACCTAACGAAACGGCATGGGTCCGGCCCCTTCGGGGGACGATTCTTAGGCCAAGCCGATCTCCCACGCCTTCGAGAGGCCCATGTGAGCGGCGGCATCTGGTCGATTACGACGAATCCTTTTCGGGGGAGTTCGAGCAGACTAAAGATTTTTGAAAAAAATCTCACGCGACTAAAAACCATCCTTTCATCTGAATCTGCTCGCTCTCAGGTCGTTCGAAGTTATTCGGATTATAGAGCGGCAAAATCGAAAGGGCTTCACGCAGCTTTCATCGGCATTCAGGGCGGGAACGCACTCGAGCATGATCCATCCCTACTCGGCCGATTCGGCGATGACCTGATTAAAATAACTCTCGTTCATCTTTTAAATTCAGGACTCGGAACGACAAGCTCCCCTGTCCGAGCAGGTGAAGATCAAGGAGTGAGTGAGCTCGGGCGGGAAACCATTTCATGGATGAACCGGAAAAAAATATTTCTCGACCTCGCCCACATTTCACGTAAAAGTTTTTTCTCCGCACTCAAAGCCCATGATAAAA
>JBGSHQ010000143.1:0-4046 GCA_041752095.1 Bdellovibrionia bacterium | reverse complement strand
GCTCGTTTGATTCCATTTTCAGGACCGTTTCTGCCCCTGGCCGGGGGCGGTTTTACGTTGGTGTCCTGATTATGGGGTCACGAGCCGTATCCTCACAAATACGGCTCCGCGTCTAAGTGTCTTTAATTACGAGGCAATTCGATGGGAGAAGCGGCCATGGAAGAGAATTTGACACACATAGTCACAACGGTATATATAAGGCTCCTGATTAAATCGGAGTCCGAATGAAACACTTTTTCACCACATACCTACTTTTAGCTGTCCCACTTCTCGCGCAGGCGGGAGAGTCTGATAACTTCACGGTTCGCTCTAAATACGTGGTCGATATTTCGGATGCGGTTAATTCAGCTTCGAATCTTTATCTCGAAAAAGCAGTGGCAGATGTAAATCTCAAAGGCTCCTGCGATGAAGATCGCCTTTACGAAAAATTAAAAAGATATTTCGCGAATCACGCAAAGGGCGAACTCATTCAGGACATTCTCGAACGGAAAAAGATTCCAGCGACCTTCATTCCACTGAAAGAATCGGTCTATAAAGAATGGTCAATCTGGGACGGTTTTTTACTCGGTCGGGAAAAAGCTGCAAAAAGCCCTCTTGCTCTCTCGCCTATGATTCGAATGAATGACGTTATCGTCGGCGTTGATAAGTTTGAACACATGTTTGGAATGGGATTTATCTATTTTGAAAAGTTTTACCTTAAAAAGGAAGATCTCATATCCGTATTAAAAAATGGCGTTTTCAGAGAGAAAACCGTTTTAGGTGGAAACATGTTTGCGACAGGAATTTTCTCTTATGCAGACCTTTCCGCAAACTTTAACGGAATGCGCTTCTGGAATCATATTCTACAGAAGCGCAATGATGTGCTCGGAAAGAACGAAAATATCGGGCCCTATGTCGTCTGTAAAAATAAGAAATGGGCTGTGAATCCTTCTCGGCCGATTGATTTTCGAAATTATATCGACGCGTCCATGGACGAAAGTGTGAATTGCAGTAAGTTTGCGCGCAAAAGCGGTGAAGAAAAATTCCGTAATTCACTAAAGCGACTTTCATTCGTTGATTCGAAGGGTGGCGCTGTCTGTCCCGTCGAACCTGATAAGCTCGAATCCATGAATAAAAAATACGAAACATCAGACATTAATCGATACATCATTAATACCCGTGGGACAGGAACTGTTTCGTATTTTTTCGAAATCCAGCCCGCTGCTTATACTTGGTGAATAGACGTCACTTGAGTTTTAACTCGAGCTTCTTTCGCCATTGATCGTTAAGGCTTTGAAGGAGGAGCATCTCCCGGATTTTATCCTTCGGTGTATTCGAAGAAAGTGAATAAAGATCCATCACTGAAACGCGGACCGTTTCTTGATCCACTCGGTTCAGGGTTTGTCCTGATTCAATGAACCCTTCCTTAAGGACACGGTAATATACTCCGGGGCGATTTAACTCCGTAAACTGCTTTAAAATGAGTGGGTCGTTAAACTTAGCGACGAGCTTCTGGCAAGGGTAACGGGGTTGGGAGACTTGGATGATTGCATCCCCCACTTCATAGGTATCACCGATATAGATCTTATCTTCAGGGAGGTGGTCGATTGTAAGGTTTTCACCCATCGCGCCTGGTAGGAAATCGTCACCCGGCCTTTTATTCTTCCACCACCCGTAAGTATCTCCCGAGTAAGCGTAAATCGCTTTATCGACTCCGCCGTGGACTTTTAAATCGGCCTGACCATCTCCTTCGAGATTCAGTCGTCTCATCATCACAGGTCCCGTGACGGGAGATTTAAATATTCCGCTCGTTACAGAATTTCCACGGTAGGTAAACTCTTTAGGGAGCCCGACCTGAATCGAAAGAATCTTCATTTAAGTTCTCTCTAAAACCTTTTTCAGCGTCTCATCAGCGGATTTTGCAAACTGGACTAAATCATCGTTACCGAGTGTAGTCATCATGGCTGTAGGTTTTAAGAGCTCAATCGAAACATTCCCATTGCCAATATCACGCACAACCGCATTACAAGGTAACAAGGAAGTAATATCGGTATTTACGAGATAAGCTTCGTAAGCCATCGCCGGATTACATGCGCCCAGAATTACGACTGGGGCTATGTCCTTATCGAGTTTTTCCTTCATCTTCGAATGAAAATCGATACGAGTTAAAATTCCGAATCCTTCACTTTTTAGCGATGTAGTTATCCTTTCTATCGCATTATCAAAAGTATCCTTAATCACTCGCTTAAAGTTAATTTCGTTCTTCATATTCGTACTTTACGTTCTAGTGGATGAATCTTGATGGTCATGAGAGAGTTCCTTTATAATGAGCCGATTTTACATAAACATCGCATAGATTCGAGAGTAATAAAATGAAACAACCTTATATTCTGATTCTGTTAACGGTTTCGATTTTCTCAGCATGTGGGTTAACGATGACCCCAGAGGTTGAAAGTAAAAAACTCTACCAAGGCGAGCCCGGTGATTTTAATGGTTATTACCAGGGAGATGTCATCGCTGAATCGGGTGGAACGAAAACTAAGGGCTGGGTAGCGATGAACATTAATCAAGGTGGGGGTTATATCCACAGTATCTCGATCGATATTTATAGCGGAACTTCGAAATCAAATATTCAACTCTCTGCACATCGGATCGAACGAAATAAGCTGATTGATCCGATCGATAATAAAGAGGTGGGTGAAATAGGTAAAAATGAATTTTTCCTTGAGAGGGGCGTCGAAGGTCGTGTTGAGTTAACTAAAATAAACTCGACCCAGGCTAAGCTCCACCTTAAACAGAATTATTTGGGCTCCTCTGTGGTGCTCGATGGGGAACTGAACCACTGAATATAACGATAGGGCTATGAATGAGTTCTTGGATTAATTATCACCACCTCTATTATTTTAAAACAATCGCTGAAGAGGCGAGTGTATCTAAAGCAGCTGTAAAATTAAGGCTTGGGCAACCGACCCTTTCGGCTCAGTTAAAGCAATTCGAGGAAGCGCTCGGTTTTAAACTTTTCGAAAGGCAGCATAAAAAACTAATACTCACAGAGCAGGGTAAGGTCGCTCTCGAATACTCCCGAAACATATTTAAACTTGGATCCGAAATGATCGAAGTGCTACACGATCGTGTTCGTCCTACTCGTCCTACTCTTTGTATTGCTGCACTCGATAGCATGCCGAAACAAATCGTTCTTCAGATGGTTCAAATGGCTTTAAAAATAGCGCCCTGTCACATCACTCTTCTTGAGGGAAGGTCAGATGAGTTGTTAATGGAGCTTTCTTCTCATCGAGTGGACCTACTCCTTACGAACTTTATTCCAACGGCCCTAAACTCTAAGGGACTTTTTCATAGGTCGATCGCTAAGAATCGAGTTTCTTTCTATGGAGCACCGAAATTTAAAAAACTTCGTGGAGGGTTTCCAAAGTCTATAATTGGGGAACCTCTTATTCTGCCGACATACGACAGTAAACTCCGCTACGATCTTGAGCACTGGTCTCAGGCAGTCTCCATTCCGCTCGAGGCTCTCAGTGAGAGCCAAGATATTGCGGTAAAAAAACTGATGGCAATTAGTGGACTTGGATTATTGCCAGCAGCAGCTCATACGGTAACTCGCCAGGTACTATCGGGAGAGCTGATTGAGATTGGCAAACTTGAAAACGTTCACGAGGAACTTTTTTTAGTGACCGCAAAGCGGAAGATGGAAAACCGAATCGCTAAAGAAATCATGGCGAAGTTCACGGTCTAGTTTTGCATCCATTTAAGCAATGAATTTCAGATCATTTATCCATTATAGAAATATATAAAATCTCCGTAAAGTCATCATCAAAGGGAAATGTTTATATGATTTTTGCTACATGGAGTTACCGATGATTCAAATCATTTTTAAAAATATGGATAAGTCCACACTCGCACGAGATACAGTGGAAGAGCGCCTAGCTAGTGTGATCGAAAGATTTCCAGATTTAGCGGCAAGCCGTTTGAAGGTAACCCTCATCATGGAAAATTCACCTCTCCATGCTGGTCCAGATCTATTTAAAGTCCGCTTGAACTGTCTGGGAGGT
>JBGSHQ010000142.1:0-3012 GCA_041752095.1 Bdellovibrionia bacterium | reverse complement strand
TAGCTTGCCAAACTCGTCGCAAGTGCATCAACATGCGCATGCCCAGCCGATATATCGGCTGGGTAATCAGGGAGCATCGAGCGCTTTGCTGCGCGCTTAAGCGTACCTTCAGCTATACCACCGAGTTGAACAATCCGTTCGGCAATCGTATCAGCATAAACAACAGTATCTCCAGCGACACGGTCAAAGAGCTCATGAAGAGCGATAAAATCTGGACCCTTTACATTCCAATGTGCCTGCTTTGATTGAGAGACCATATCAAGGGAATTAGCAAGATGTTCTTGCAATAATTCTATGATCTGAACACGTACAGTAGCCAATATATTATTTTTTGTTTTATACATACGCTCTAAAGTGCAAATTAAAGACCAAAAAAAATGGGGCGATTCGCCCCATTTTTTATTGAATCATCTTTTAATGAACACCTTAGACTATACCCCGAGGTGACTTTCCGGATACAAGCCCCACGACACCACTGATAACTGCAAGAACTAAGAAAACAAATAAGAGCATCTTTCCTACTTCCATCGAAACTCCTGCGATGCCATTTGCTCCTAGAACAATTGCTACCAATGCTAAAATAAAAAAACCAAGTGCTGCACGAATCATAAAATTCTCCTTAAAAAATAAAGTTATAAAACTGGAAAAACAGGTCCGCCTTCATCCTCCATTCGTACAATTTCAATATGACTTAAAATAAATTCGTCCCTTTGAGACTGAAACCTCCTCATTTGATCTAAATGTTCAGACTCAAGATTCACAAGCCATCCTGAAAACACAGCGAGTGGGCGGCTCAAGGTCAAAAATAATTTTTCTGCTATAACCTCTGCACGCTGAGATTGTTCAGCCGCAAAACTCAGTAACTTACTTTTATCAAAATTAAACATAAACAACTCCAATTAAATAATCAGAAACAGAAATTCCGAGAATAAAAGCACTCACCGTAAGAATCCGTGAAAATATAAATTGAGTTAAGGTATTCATAAAAACCTTGTGATTTCGTTTTTAAATCTCTAACTAGCAGAATCGGACGCCTAGGTTAAACCTAGGGCGTCCGGCTCTTGCTAAATCAAATGGAATTAAACTCCAGTTGATTAGACTAATAATAAACAGACCTTAAAGTAGGATCCGTATCAGCAGTTTTAAATGTCGAAAATTCACTTTCGAGCATCATGACTCTTAGAGCCTCTTGCCTGAAAAATCTTAGCAGCAATAAAACCAACTGACGCTATCCCTACTACAGTAAGAACTGGGTTTTTTTGAATCGCTGAACCCATTCGACTCATCAGAGTCTGAACTTGCTTAGAAACACGCTCGACCTCGCCATTCGCATAATGTTCTGCTTTTTGAATGGACTGAGTCCCACTCTTTTTGAGAGAGTCAACTCCGTCTTCACCCCACTTCGCAGTATCTTTTACTGCATTTTCAAATTTTCCTTTTAACTGAGATAATCCGTTTAATCGTTCATTTTCCGTATTCATAAATATTCCTTTTTTTGTTTCGAGTTACATCATTCTATTCAGCAAGACTTATGCCGCTCTGAAATGCCCCATTACTCCACAAATACAAGCATTTCATTTACAACAATAACGAGACGATCGAGGTTAAAGGGTTTATGAAGAACTCGTACTAATGATTTAAAATTTTCTATCCCTGGAATATCTTCTTCGGAAGAAATCATTAAAACCGGAATTGATAAATGATTCTCTCGCATTTTCTCAAGGACTTGCTGCCCAGTAAACTTCGGCATTCTCTGATCGAGTATGACTAAATGGGGATTATCACTCTGGATTTTTCTAAGACACTCTTCACCATTGCATGCATAGTAAAGATTCCAATTCTCCCCGGCAGCAACATCCTTAAAGCAAGCTCGAATCTCCTCGTCATCATCGGCTATAAGAACTCGATAAAAATTAGAATTTAATTTTCCAGATATAAATCGAGCGCCTAGTCCCCCGAAAACAAAAAGACAGATTCCCAATATTTGGATTCGATCGAACTCCATAGTGATTCCTTGCGGAATTAAACCTATTAACTACTAGCTGAAGAGCCTACTGACTCGAATTATCACTTCGCACTCTCAGCATCATTTAGATTTTTTGTGAGGATAATAAAACCCGTCTGTAAAACAGCTGCCGAAGAAAATATCATCCCTGCTGCAAAGCCAATCCCAAGAGCGATAAATCCGTAGGAAATGGGATGTTCTAAGAAACTTTCACTGTATTCATAAAAATTCGATTTTTTTAAAATTTCAGTCACCTCACTGACAAAAGCAAGGTGCATGCCAGAGAAAAACGCCCCATCTTCCCAGCTTCAAGAGATAATTCGTTTCGTAATAGGAATTACTATAAAGCTTGATATCTACCTAAGATCAGGTGTTAGAGTAGAGCCGATAAAAACAGGTGATTTGAGATGAAATGTCCCACTTGAATTAATAATAATACATTTGTTGTGTTTAAACAGTGGCCATGACTAATTAGCCGTTCGGTAATTATGACAACTCCCTTAAAGACAAAACTCCTCATCCTCGATGATGACCTCGAATTTCTTGAATTGCTTTGTGATTATTTCAAACCGCGAGGATATGAAGTCACTTCTTACGCAAGCGCCGAGGACGGCATAAATGAGATCATAAAACAGGAATCAAATTCGACACCCTTTGACCTCATTCTCACAGACTTCCGACTACCGAACATGAATGGGGTCGAATTCATATCGAAGTTGCAGATGATTTCGCCATTGACTCCCATTATCTTAATGACTGCGCATAGCAGTATCGATCTAGCGATTCAATCGATTGAAAAGGGGGCTTATGATTTTATCGTTAAACCGATTCAATTTCCACAACTCGCGATCTCCATGGCTAGGGCCCGAATTGCCTCGTAATTAAAGACACTTAGACGCGGAGCCGTATTTGTGAGGATACGGCTCGTGACCCCATAATCAGGACACCAACGTAAAACCGCCCCCGGCCAGGGGCAGAAACGGTCCTGAAAATGGAATCAAACGAGC
>JBGSHQ010000141.1:0-6547 GCA_041752095.1 Bdellovibrionia bacterium | reverse complement strand
GCGTGGTCCCATGTCTCGGTGGGTGAGTTTAAACCAGGCTTTCGCAAATGCCAGTCGGTACTCGGCTGGATTTTCTAAGAAGCGCTTAGAGATTTTTGCGTAAGCAGGGTCGACCTTTAAAGCAATGTCGGTCGTGAACATGATCGGTGCGTGTCGCTTATTTTTATCGTAAGCATCAGGAACCGTGTTTGCACCTGCTCCATCTTTAGGTGTCCACTGAGTGGCGCCTGCTGGAGATTTCGTTTTAACCCAGTCGAAGGCATAAAGATTCGCAAGATACTGAGATCCCCACTGAGTCGGGGTCGAGGTCCACGCGCCTTCGAGACCGCTTGTGATCGTATCAGCGCCTTTTCCTTTTCCGTGTTTATTATTCCATCCGAAACCTTGCTGTTCGAGTCCGGCTGCTGCGGGTTCTACTCCAACGTTCGATGCGGATGCGGCTCCGTGAGCTTTACCGAAGGTGTGCCCGCCAGCAATGAGTGCGACGGTTTCTTCATCGTTCATCGCCATACGGCCAAAAGTTTCTCGGATGTCGTTCGCTGCAAGTTGTGGATCAGGAACTCCGTTCGGTCCTTCTGGGTTTACGTAGATCAGACCCATTTGGACTGCGCCGAGTGGATTATCGAGTTTTCGATTTCCCTTATAGCGTTCGTCTGCGAGGAATTTTTTCTCCGGTCCCCAGTATACGAGATCGGCTTCCCAGTCATCTGTCCGTCCGCCAGCAAAACCAAAGGTTTTAAAACCCATCGATTCAAGCGCGACGTTTCCAGTGAGAACCATTAAGTCGGCCCACGAAATTCGGTTTCCGTATTTTTTCTTAATCGGCCAAAGTAGTCTGCGCGCCTTATCGAGGTTCGCGTTATCTGGCCAACTGTTTAAGGGTTCGAAACGCTGCTGTCCGCCGCCAGCACCTCCGCGTCCGTCATTAATTCGGTATGTGCCGGCGCTGTGCCACGCCATGCGGATGAAGAAGGGTCCGTAGTTTCCGTAATCGGAAGGCCACCAGTCTTGTGGCGTTTTCATCAGGGTAGCGATGTCTGATTTAAGTGCTTTTAGGTCGAGTTTTTTAAATTCTTTACCGTAGTTATATTTTTTATCCATCGGATTCGACTCGGCGGAGTGCTGTCGAAGTGGAGCGAGGTCGAGTCGATCTGGCCACCAAAACTGGGGGGACGCATTAGAGAATGTCGAAATTTTTCCTTGGGGTGATGGGTTCGTTCCAGATGGTGCGCTAGTCGCGCATCCAAGTGGGGCAGCAGCGAGTGCCACGAGCACAAGCTTTTTTAGATTCAATTTTAACATAAAGGTATCTCCTCGTTCTGTGTTTAGCAGAGTGTCGTTTCATGTATGTATAAATACAATTTCTATTTCATGATCTTCGACTGAATTGGGAGAATGGTAAAGTTGATTAATCTTATAGAGATATAGATTTAAGCTATGGGAGTACTGTATGATGTCTGTAAATAGGATTCGAATGGTGTAAAAAAGGACGATTTGAGAATTCTCATTTTGTTTACGGTCGTAGCCTTGAGTGTCGATTGTTCTTTTGCTAGCGTTTATTTTCAACAATAATCATAACTTTTTAAGGAGAAACTCATGAAAATGATTAGTGCAATTGTGCTCGCTGTAGTGATTGCCGTGTCTGCTATTGCATCGGGTGATAAAGCAGCGCCTGAAATGAAAATGGATCCTAAACAAGCTGAAATGATGAAGGCATGGCATGCGGCATCGACTCCTGGTGGAGAGCATGAAAAATTAAAGTTGCTCATCGGAAAGTGGAAGGTTTCTACGAAGTCGTGGGAAAGTGAGGGCGGAAAGCCTGAAGAAACCACGGGTACTGCCACTTTTAAAGCAATTCTGGGTGGACGCTTCGTTCAGCAAGATTTTAAAGGAAAAATGATGGGCCAGCCCTACGAGGGAACCGGAATCATGGGCTATAACAACGTCACCCAGAAGTTCGAATCGACCTGGTACGATTCGATGTCGACTGCTTCGATGCACTTCGAAGGTACGATGGATCCGTCCACGCAGGTGATCGCCGAAAAAGGTGAATTTGTTTGCCCGATTAAAAAGACCTCCCAGAAAATGCGGTCCGAGTTTAAAATCAGCGATAAGAATAACGCCAATTTCACACTCTGGATGCCCGATATGGTTACTTCTAAAGAGTATAAAGGGATGGAGCAGGTCTATAAGCGACTCTAGTCCAGAAAATCGATAAAACAGGGATTTGACAGAGTTGTTACCTATGGTATCCTATACCATAGGTAAGGCATGGCACTCAGAAAGAGAACCGCAGCAAAGAGCGTCCTGGAAACGAAAGTGGTGCTCCACAATGGCGTCATTGTTGAGATGAAAATTTGGGAGGTACCGAAAGATGGTCGATTTCCACAGGGATATAAATATTCGCTCTTTGCCATCTTCAATGGCCAAGTGCTGGTGGGTTACGACAACCACCATCCCAAAGGACATCATCGACATATTGAGGCCAAGGAGCTCCCGTATCACTTCAGTACCCTTGAGAGTCTAAAGAATGATTTCAAAGCAGATTTAGAAGTTCAGCTCGGAAAGGCAGGTTTAGAATGAAGATTAAAAAGATTAAGGTCCAGATTAAGTCGCTCGACGAAGCACTTAGTGAGTTCGTCCAAGTCGGCCATCAAGTGGAAAAGCGACGGAAAGTATCGTCCAAAAAGGCAACTTACGTTGCGGACGCGGAGACTGCTCGAGCAATTTTCACCGAAAGCCGTCTTAGGATTATTCAGGCGATAAAGGATAAATGCCCACAGTCCATCTATGAGTTGGCGAAGCTGCTTAAGAGGGATTTCAAGAACGTCTATGATGATGTGCTTTTTCTAGCCGAAATTGGCATTCTAGGAATCAAGGAATGCAAGACTGGGCGAAAGCAGAAAAAACCATCTTTGCTTTGCGAAAATATTCTGTTTCAGATTGCAGCCTAGCTTTTTCAGGAGATGGGGAAGATGTGACCACCCCAAAACCCAGCCCGGACATCGCAACTCGAAAATTTTATATCCGATCAATGATTTGGGAGCGGAGTGCTGTTTTTGGTATTTGTCCCAGTCGCGTTCGTATTATTTGGGAACGTGCTCATGGAAGGCGTCGGAGTCGGACGCGTCTGGGCAGCCCGCGAGGATTGGGATGAGCGGTTCTCTGAGTGATTCGGGGAAGTTCCACTTCCATTTGATGGGGCGACGATAGTCCCATTCCCGGTGGTCGGACCTTCTGCAAAAGACGAGAGAGCGAGTCCTGCTGCGATTCCAACGAAAAGAGATGTACTGTTTTTCATACAGAAAGAGAGTGCGAGATCCGTTCCAATTCCTAGCGTGGCAGATTTCCTCATTTTCCCCGGCACCTGATTTGCATTCTCGGGGGGTAGGAGAAAAATATTATGATTATTGCACTGTTCATTGGTTTATTTGTCGGAATTATTGCGAAGTTTCTCATGCCCGGAAAAGATCCAGGAGGAATGATCGTCACCATGCTGCTCGGAGTAGCGGGCGCAGTGCTTGCGCACTGGATCGGCATATCGGCTGGGTGGTATCTCCCGAACGAGCCAGCTGGGTTCTTCTCGTCGGTGGTTGGAGCGATGCTTCTCCTTGGCGGATACCGGGTCTTTACGAGTCGTCGCGGAGTGATGCGCTAAGCACACTGATGGCGAGCTTTAGAACGCGATTCCGAAAGCCCCTTGTTTCATCCCACGAAGAATAAATGAAACCAGCGATTCTTTCGGTTTTCGTTCGAGGGTAACCTTATTCGGGGGTTCTTTCGATGGCGGAGCGGCGTGTTCGGATTTTAATTTTACGGATTTAAGGAACTTAGCGAGGAGATTTTTCAAGGCTCCGCGATCCTTCGTTTTCTCAAAAATAATATCCAACCCATAATATCCGATATCGACAGTGCTCGTAAGAGATCTGCCCATTACGTCGGTATCCGCCTGTCCGTGTACGATCATTCCCCTGAGTTTAATTCCGTCACTCGGTTCGAACATCGGATTCAGGTGGGAAAGATCCATCTTGTCGATGGTAAGACGCACGTTTACACGTAGGTCTTTCTCATGGAGGGGGACGCCTACTTCGAGGTGGATCGTCCCTGATTTTTCCAGAGTTCCGTCGATCGAAGCTTCCGTCACCGAGGCTTCCTCGCGTGTACCCCACGCCCCGACATGGCCCTGGAGTTCATCAAGGCGAATCGTCGCCGTGCGATCCGAATATTTTCTAACGTACGTAAACTTTCCGTGAAAAATGGAAACTTTATTCACGCCGTATTCGAGTGAATTTTGCGATTCAGCCATCGATCCTTCCGCGGGTGTCTTTTCTTTTTTCTTCACTCCGTCGCCTTCGGTAACCGTAACTTCGGGGGAGTCGACGAGGATCGATCGAAAATATAAGTTACCCTGGTAGAGATCCGGGAGTGAGAATTGAGCGACGATTCGTTCGGCCGAGGCGGAGATTTCAGTTTCAGAAGGGTCGCCCTGAATTAGATTCGGCTTTCGGAGGACGATGGAGAGTGGAAAATATTCAACCGAAAAAGTTCCGAGGTCGAGTTGACAGGATGGACAGTTTTTCTTCAGGAGCTCGGGCACTCGCTTTTCGACATAAGGAGGAAGGAGGGTCCAGGTAGCCACTACTCCCGCGACTACGAGGGCGACCAAAACGAGCATGAACGCGACGAGCTTTCGTTCGACGCCACCGATTTTCGTGTCTCTTGCTGGTTTCATCTTGGGTCCTAATCAAGGGTGGTAGGAGTCTTTACCGTTCTACTGCGCCATATTTTAGAATAACTCAAGAAGCAAAAGAAGGAGCGACCTACGCTTTCGACGTAGATCGCTCCTTCTTTGATCGATCTATTTCTAGGGTTTATACCGCCGAAGAAAAGTTTGGATCGAATTTTTTCGATGCTGATTTAGAATTTTTATTCGAGTCTTTATCGGAATCGCTATGATTGGAGAAGCCGAGTTTTCCAAGATCATTCTTTAACTCGGTTTTCAGTACACCACCGATTTTAACCGCTTCGGCTTTGATCGAATCGCCGAGGTGACCGTCCATCCAAGCCTCGGGAACGCCGGCGTCTTTTAGGAACGACATTACTTTTTCACGATTCCGCCAGAGGAAGTATCCACCGATCGAAACAGCTGCGATCGTTGCTGCGGCGGTAAGAGTTCCCGTGGTGAGAAGTCTATTACCGGCAGTGTCTCCTGTGTTCATGTTCTTAGAAATCGAGTTTGCGTCTTTCATGGTGTTTCTCCTTGGGTTAAGTAATTACCGTCCGGTAATTAAATTTAATAAATTCGCATTAGCGGTTGAGGCATTATTCCCCATCGCGTGCGTGTAACCTCTACAGGAGCAAGAGTTAGGCCAGGAAAAGGAGTTTGAGAGATTTCAAGCCTCAAGCCGCCTTCTCTACGAAGTACTTGCCGCGTATCCAAAGAGAGACTTTTACTAAACCAATAAGCACCGGAACCTCAACTAAAGGACCGATCACGGCTGCAAAGGCGGCTCCGTGATGTATTCCAAATGTCGCGATCGCTACGGCGATAGCGAGCTCAAAATTATTCGACGCAGCTGTGAAAGACAGTGTCGTTGCTTGAGGGTAGGTAGCGCCGATCTTTTTACTTAAGAAAAAGGAGAGCGCAAACATCACTACGAAGTAGAGCGTTAAGGGAATTGCGATCCGGATCACATCAAGCGGAAGGTGAACGATCATTTCTCCTTTTAGGGAAAACATCAGAACGATCGTGAAGAGGAGTGCTATGAGAGTAATTGGGCTAATTCGAGGGATGAAAACCTTTTCGTACCATTCGTCGCCTTTCATTTTTCTAAGAAAAGCGCGAGTTAGAAAGCCCGCTAGGAACGGGATTCCAAGATAAATGGCCACCGACTTCGCGATTTCGAGGACAGAGATATCGATCTCCATTCCGCCGAGCCCAAGCACCCTGGGTAGAAACGTGACGTAGAAGTAGGCGTAGATCGGGAAAAAGAGAATTTGAAAGATCGAATTCACGGCGACCAACCCTGCGCAGTATTCGGAACTTCCTTCCGCAAGTTCATTCCACACCAAGACCATCGCAATGCAGGGCGCGATTCCGACTAAAATTAGGCCGAGCATGTACTCGGGATAGCCGCGCATGAAAATCACAGACAGAAAAAACATAAGGGTGGGTGCAATAACCCAGTTTTGCAGTACGGAGAGCGCGAACACCTTTTTATTTCTAAAAACGGCGCCGATTTCCTCGAATTTAACCTTGGCGAGTGGTGGGTACATCATCAGAATAAGGCCGATTGCGATTGGAATCGAAGTGGTACCCGTACTCAATCGGTTCAGAAATGGCACGATGCCGGGCGCGGTGAATCCGAGAAAAACTCCAAACCCCATTGCCAGAAAGATCCAAAGCGTAAGGTAGCGATCTAAGAATGATAGGGATTTAGAAGTATTTTGGAGGTTCATCTTTTTAACCGCAGCAGCTGGTTTCCGATTCGTCTGGAATACAGCACTCGGAATCGTCTGACTTTGATTCGTCCTTTACGCTAAAGAC
>JBGSHQ010000140.1:0-2136 GCA_041752095.1 Bdellovibrionia bacterium | reverse complement strand
GGAAAGACGAAATCGCTTAAACAGCAAAGCGAGCTGCTACGGCTCGTTTCATTGCGGGTGCAGTTTCTTCTTTCGAAGTGGAAACAGCGTCCACGATTTCATAGTTCATTGGGTCCTTGAAAACTTCTGCAAGGATAGAACGGTGAAGATCATGGCCGGCTCGGTGGAGTTTAAAGGAACCTAGAATCTGGATTCCTGAAAGTTTAAAGTCACCGAGAGCATCGAGGGTCTTATGGCGGACAAATTCGTCAGGATATCGAAGTCCATCGGGGTTCAGCACTAATGCACTATCGAGAACGACAGCATTTTCGAGCGATCCACCTAGGATTAATCCCATTTTTTTAAGCGCTTCAACATCCCGTAAAAATCCGAATGTTCGAGCTGAAGAAATTTCTTCAAACGCGGTTTTTCCATCAATGAAATGAAATTCCTGGTAGCCGATTGAAGGGTGGTCCCAATCAATCGATGCGTGAATCTCTAAACGACTCGAAGGTTCAACAACGGCCCACTTTTCAGCAAGCTTAACTTCTACACGTCGCTTAATCGCAAGCGCCGTACGTGGAGCCGACTGCATTAGAGTTCCGACCTCTTTAAGAGCGGAACAAAACGGTGCAGAACTTCCATCTAAAATTGGAACTTCAGGCCCCTGGACTTCGACTAAAAGATTATCGATACCGAACCCGTGGAGAGCGGCCATTAAATGTTCGATTGTTGAAATCGTTACATTTCCCTTGCCCAGGGTTGTAGCCATCTGTGTGCTCACGACGTTGCGGTAGTGGGCTTCGATCGGCAATGATTCAGGAAGATCGAGACGTTGAAAAAGAACGCCCTGATTAATCCCAGCTGGCTTTAAAGTAACCGAGGCATCCTTACCTAGGTGCAATCCTTTTCCCTTTAGGGTGACTGCTTTTTTAATCGTCCGTTGAAAGTTCATAGCTACTTACTATCGCAAGATCGGTGCCGATTTAGGCTCCGCTCGTGTTAATTTTGAATTTTTATTAAAAAACAGATTTACCACATTAATATCAAATAGATACATTGATATGTCAATTTTTTAACACATCGCGAAGAGATCTAAATAAATCAAATTTCCTAATGAATTGTGGGATTTGCAACACAGAGAGAGCAATTAAAGGTGTGTTCTTTTTGCAACACAACACCTTTTTTTAACCTTTTTTAAACTGTCGTTTTTGAGATTTCGATGAGGGGTAGCTGCCTGATCGCCTCATGAAAACTCTTCCCCAGATGCTCAAACGCCATTCGACTCGCCACCCGCCCACGTGGGGTTCGTTGGAGAAAACCTTCCTGAATGAGGTAAGGCTCGTAAACGTCTTCAATTGTTTCACGCTCTTCGCCGAGTGCACTCGATAGTGTTTCGACCCCAACCGGTCCGCCCTCAAATTTTTCGATGATCGAGAGAAGAAGTTTTCGGTCCATATAATCAAGGCCGCGGTCATCGACTTCAAATAATGCAAGCGCTGCATTGGCGACTTCACGATCAATCACCTTCTTATCCCGACGTACTTCCGCAAAATCACGAACTCTTTTTAAGAGACGGTTTGCGATTCGAGGAGTACCGCGTGAACGACGAGCGATTTCATTGGCACCATTCTCAATGACAGAAATTCCCAAAATTTTAGCCGAACGGTTGACAATTTTTTCAAGCTCATCGGTTGGATAAAAATCGAGGCGAAGCTGAACACCAAATCGATCACGAAGTGGGCTTGAGAGAAGTCCCGTTCGGGTCGTAGCACCCACTAACGTGAACTTAGGCAAATCGATACTGATCGTCTTTGCTGCTGGCCCCTGACCGATAATTAAATCCAATTTAAAGTCTTCCATCGCGCTATAGAGGACTTCTTCGATTGTCTTCTGAAGTCGATGAATCTCGTCGATAAAAAGAACATCGCCGGGTTGAAGATTCGTAAGAATGGCAGCGAGATCACCCTTTTTTTCGAGATTCGGCCCAGTGATCGAATGGAGCTGAGTCCCCATTTCTTGTGCAATGATGTGTGCGAGAGTCGTTTTTCCTAAACCTGGAGGACCTGCGAGAAGGACGTGATCGAGAGAATCATTTCGATTCCTGGCAGCCTCCATAAACAGCGAAAGATTTTCTTTCACTTTCGTCTGGCCGAC
>JBGSHQ010000139.1:0-4271 GCA_041752095.1 Bdellovibrionia bacterium | reverse complement strand
TTGTGTTCCTGAAACTGAAGGGCGCTTCAGAGCAGATGCTAAAGATGGCATTTCCGAATGCGAAGAACATGAACGAGGCACTCGGGCAAATGCAGAATATGATGGGCGCACGCGGTGGAATGCCGAAAATGGGCGGCATGCGCGGGGATCAGAACGCCCAGCTTCAACAAGCCATGGCGATGTTGAAGAATATGAAAAAATAAATTTTAAGCCGTTCGAAATTCTTCTTAAAAATTAATCTGTGTCTTTCGTGACTCACTTTTTTCTGAGTCCCTCTACTCTTGCCCTCGTTCGGTAATACCGACTATAATGAATAGGTTACGGTATCGATTTAGGGGCCGGGGGGCTTATGACTAAAACTACGATCGCGTTAGGGATTCTTTTCGCGTGTTCTGGCTGCTTGCAGTCTACTGGTGTTGTTGCGAAAACGAACACGAGCACCTCTCTTTCCCAGAATTGCTTACTTCCGAACTCTGCTTCTGTGGCCAACATTAGCCGGAAGCTTGCGGGTACTGCTACCGCTATGAGTCCTGAGTTTTGTGGAAGCATTTCTTCATATACATGTAATCGAAAACTTTTTAGCCCGACTGTGACGAACGGTAAGTCGATCGCGGAAGAGTGCACCCATCTCGCAGAACTCGGTGGTGATGTTTGCTTGAAGGTGAACGTGCAAACCTACAGCACTGCAGAGGCAGCGAAGCGAAGTGATATCTCGGCAACTTCTTTACAACCGGGCGGAGATTTAAATCGTTCCGATTACCTCTGTTATCAGTCTTCTCTAGTAGACGGCGATAACTTCCTTGCTGTGGGTGAGGGAGATCATTTAAACGAAGCACTAGCCGCAGCATTAGTTCAGTGTAATGGGGTTTCTCCACGCCTGACGGTAGGAAAGTGAGAAAAATATGAAAAAACTTTATATTCATTTATTTCTGATCACACTGACTGTAGCAGGATTACTTCCTCGAATGAGTTTCGGACATGCCCGTTTTACTCTGAATGGAGCGACTCCACCTCGAACGGCTGATTTAGGATTAAAATCTTCGCCTTGTGGAAATAAGATGCGAACAGTGACGCCCACGGTTTTAAAGGCTGGCCAAACTGTTGAGTTATCTTGGGAAGAAACGATCGATCATCCAGGGTACTACCGTATCGCCTTTTCTCCTGCGAATGATTTAGGTTTCGACCAGAATGTTCTCGTCCTTAAAGTCGACGATCTTCCAAATGTGCATAATTATAAAGCGACTATTACGGTTCCGAATACACCCTGCACGGGATGTACACTCCAGATGATCCAATACATGACGGAATCGAACCCGCCTTCACTCTATTTTTCTTGCGCGGATATTAACATTATCCCTGCGACTGCACCAATGCCGAGTGCAACACCGAAGCCGTCGTTTACTCCGGTGCCGACTCCGACTTGCCACTAGGCTTTTTCTTACTTTTTAACCGAGCACGAAATTTTTCTAATAGCTCTTTAAAAAGAGAGCGAAGATGTTTACCGACTTTCGGGTCTTCGCCGAGTAAGTCGAGAACTTCGGCAGCTGTTTCTATAGTTGAAAGGCATTCGCGGCGAGGTTCTTTACGAAGTTCACCGTAAAGCGATTTTACTTTTGGGACGAGAACGAGTCGTCGGCACTTTAAGAGCCAGGAGTTTCTCCACCAAAGTGTCTTCGCTTGGCTCCAGGTTCCATCGAGAATGATGATTCCTTCGAGTCCGTCGAGCACCTCACGTGATTCTGCTGCGGGAAGAACTGATCCGTCTTTTTTAACAGGATAGAGTCCTGGCTTAATGAAGCCACTGCGTGGATCGGCGGCGTCTTTTAGTCCTGAACCTAAGTAGAGAACGCCCCAGCGTGTAGGTACTGCATCTTCTGCACCGAGCGCTTTTTTTAAATTCGGCGATGAGAGGGTAATCTTTAGCGTCGAGTTCTTAAGGGCAAGATTTGCAATTCGCGCGGAACCTAAACTTTTATCGGGTTCCTGGGGATGCTGGAAAAAAAGGATTTTTAGTTTTGTGTCGAGTGGAAGGATGGATGCGCATACGCAGAGGTCGAGATCTTTTTCGCAGTTCGCACATTTGTCGGTCATAGCCATCACCTGGGTTTACGTTTAGCTGAATGTGCATCGCGTTATTGGTAAAGTCGAGAATATTTGTTAGAAAAAGGCATGAAATCTTTCCATCTCTCCATGCCAATCCTTATTCTCGGTGCCCTCATTCAGACGGCCTGTGCGTCCGAACGAATCCTGGATGTTAGGGCTAATATAGAAGTCTCTCGTGCGGAACTGATCGGCCGAATTGCTCAGGTGGACGAGCTCATCGTAGGTGAGAAGCATAATACGAAGGTCATCCAGGATTCAGAAGCATCTCTTTTTAGAGACTATGCCCTTTCTCGGGGTGAACCTGTGACCTTTGCTTGGGAGTTTTGGGACTGGAGCGATAAGGCGAAGCTCGATCAGGGTTATGCTGATTTTCTTTCGGGAAAATCTTCGGCCGACGATTTTTTAAAGCTGATCTTCGGTACGAAAAACTCAAACCTCACTTATGCGCCTCTTCTTGAGGAGGCGAAAAAAGCAGGCGCGCTCATCTTACCGACGAACCTATCGAGAGCAGAAAAGGCCCCGGTCCTAACGGGAGGGCTTGCAGCTCTCGATCCTAAACTTTTACCACCTGGTTTTCAGCTCGGGGGTACGGCTTATTACGATCGTTTTATAGAAGCGATGGGTGGGCATGGAGATCCAGCGAAATTGCCGAATTATTTCGCAGCTCAGTGCTTAGTGGATGATTCAGTCGCATTTCACCTTTCGAAAGATTTAAAAACGCGTTCAGTATTTCTTGTGATCGGAGATTTTCATTCCTCATATTTCGATGGGGTATGGCAGCGATCGGAAAAACGTTCTGCTGGACGTTCACGCTTACTGATCCAAATCGCGGAAACTGGGGACCAGACCGACTGGGAGCCTGTGCTTCACCATACGAAGTATGGTGAGCTTGCGGATTACGTGATTTTTTCGAATTAATAATTTAAGAATCACTTCCAAGCAGCACCCGCTGAATGGTCAGCAGTGTTGCTTGGATTTTTTTTACGTCAGCAGGTGCGACGAAAATTGTATCGTCACCGGCTAAAGTTCCGAGTATCGCTCCGCTCACCTGAGAATCGAGGTGCCGCGCAACGAGAGAGGCAGAGCCTGGAGAGGTGTGGATCACAATCATCACCCCGTTTGATGCGACTTCCATGACGAGGTCTTTCATCGAATTCGCAACGGGTGCAGGTACGGGCGAACTCATCATGTCTTCGCTCATGCGATAGACCGTTCTTCCATCTGCATCGACGGCCTTAATGGCACCGATTCGTTTAAGATCACGCGAGATTGTAGACTGAGTTACCGAATATTTTCTTCGCAGGAGTTCTTCTCGAATTTCATCCTGGGTGGATGCGCTGCCTGAATAGAGAATGTCTTTTAGGCTTTGTAAGCGGTCCATCGTCCATTCCTCTTAGCGGTTTGCCATTAAGCCGAGAAGAAGAGCCTTCTGGGCGTGGAGACGATTCTCAGCTTGCTGATAGATCACTGACTGAGGATGATCCGCCATCGAGTCACTAATTTCTTTACCTCGAACCATCGGCATACAGTGCATGACGATGGCAGTAGACTTAGCGATCCCAAAAAGTTTTTCGTTTACTTGGTAGCCTTTAAATACTTTTTCTCGTTCTAACTCTTCATCTTCTTGGCCCATCGAAGCCCAGACGTCGGTATAGATCGCATCCGCACCTTCGACAGCAGCGCCTGGATTTGCAAATGCTGTGATCGAACCGCCGCCTTCTTTCGCCCGGGTTTTTGCCTGTTTCACGATGAAGGCGTTGGGTTCGAATCCTTTTGGACATGCATAGGTCACATGGACACCGAGGTACGGCATCATGAGAAGGATCGAGTTCAGCATATTATTTCCGTCACCCACATATGCGAGGCGGAGACCTTCGAGTTTCCCGAAGGATTGCTGGAGCGTTTGGAGATCCGCTAATACCTGGCAAGGATGGTGAGAATCCGAAAGACCGTTGATGATCGGAATGGGGCATTTTTTTGCCATGCGTTCGAGGTTCTCATGTTCGAAAGTTCGAAGCATGATCCCATGCGAATACTGAGCAATCACCATCGCCGTATCTTCAGGCGTTTCCTTTTTTCTAACAGAAGATACGAGTTCTATCGGCGCGGCACCAATTTCAAGTAAAGCAACGGTGAAACTCATCCGTGTACGAAGGGAGAGCTTTTCA
>JBGSHQ010000138.1:0-16430 GCA_041752095.1 Bdellovibrionia bacterium | reverse complement strand
GCATCGATGATGAGCTTTATTTCAGGCGCAAGATCGAAAACTTTATCTGAAGGTGCGACTGGTTCCTTATCGAAACCGAGTTTATAACTCATGCCGGAACATCCCCCGCCGGCGACCTGGACGCGAAGCTGGGCATCTACTGCAGTCGGATCCGTGGTTTTAATTCGGTGAATTTCTTTTACTGCTTTTTCAGTGACGTTAATCATGCAGTCTCCTTCTTTTTAGAAAGGTAATCCTTTACTGCGGCTTTAATGGCGTCTTCCGCGAGCACAGAACAGTGGATTTTAATCGGTGGGAGCGAAAGCTCTTCGACGATTTGTGTATTCTTAATTTGAAGTGCTTCTTCGCAGGTCTTACCCTTCACCCATTCAGTTGCAAGTGAACTCGATGCAATCGCACTTCCACATCCGAAAGTCTTAAACTTAGCGTCTTTAATCACACCCGTTGCTGCATCGACTTCGATTTGAAGTTTCATCACGTCGCCGCACTCGGGTGCACCGACTAAACCTGTGCCCACATCGGTACGAGCTTTATCGAGTGAACCGATATTGCGGGGATTTTCGAAGTGCTCAATTACTTTTGCTGTGTATGCCATATTATTTCCTTCTTCTCTTAAAAATTAATGCCCCGTCCATACGACGGATTTTAAATCAATTCCCTCTTTCGCCATTTCATAAAGGGGCGAGAGGTCTCGAAGCTTCTTCACAGTAGCGATCACCTTTTTAGCCGCAAAATCGATTTCTTCTTCAGTCGTATAACGTCCGAGAGAAAAGCGAATCGAAGTGTGTGCGAGATCTTCACCCACACCTAGGGCTTTTAAAACATAGGAAGGTTCTAAGGATGAACTCGTGCAAGCAGAACCCGAAGAAACGGCTAGTTCCTTCATTCCCATCATCAGGGACTCGCCTTCGCAGTAAGCGAAAGAGACGTTTAAGTTATTTGGTAGGCGCTCCGTCGGATGACCATTCAGATAAACTTCATCAAGTTCCGCGCGAATCGCGTTCCAGAGGCGGTCGCGAAGGGCACGAATCCGAGGCATTTCAATCGGCATCACGCGTCCTGCGACTTCACACGCTTTTCCGAGTCCAACAATACCGGTTACATTCAGGGTTCCCGAACGCATTCCTTTTTCATGTCCACCACCGTGAAGGATGGCGGATAGGCGAACGCGTGGGTTCTTTCGACGAACATAAAGAGCACCTGCTCCTTTAGGTCCATAAAGTTTATGGGCAGTAATCGATAAAAGGTCGATTCCCATCGCGTTTACGTCGACGGGAACTTTACCTACGGCTTGGACTGCGTCGGTATGAAAGAGAACACCGCGCTCTTTACAGAGCTTGCCGATTTCGGCGACTGGGTTAATCGTTCCGACTTCGTTATTCGCAAACATGATCGAAACGAGAATGGTTTTATCCGTAATCATTTTCGCTAACTCAGAAACGATCACGCGACCGGTTTCATCGATTTTCGCGTATTCGATCTTAAATCCTTTTTTCTCAAGCGCATGCGCCGTATCGAGAACTGCCTTATGTTCGATCGGAGAAACGATGATGTGGTTCCCTTTCTCGGCATACATTTCGGCCACACCCTGGAGGGCTAAATTATTCGATTCGGTAGCGCCGGATGTGAAAATAACTTCTTTTTCACTCGCTCCGATCAGATCGGCAACTTGCTTACGTGCAAACTCTACGGCAGCTTCTGCCGTCCATCCGTACTCGTGATTTCGTGAAGCCGCATTACCGAAAACTTCGGTAAAATACGGAGTCATGGTCTTGAAAACTTCAGGATCCACTGGAGTCGTCGAATGATAGTCAAGATAGATGGGTAATTTCATATTGCGTGAACTTCGCTTTCTTTTACTTCTACTTTTAGGGGTTGGATGTTTTTAAATTCAGCGAGATCTGTAAGGAGGATCCCTGTGAGAAATTCTTTTACGCGATCATTCAGATCGCCCATGATTCCTTTTACTTCGCACTTTCCTTGAAGTTCACAGGAGGAACTCGAAGTCAGTGATGATCCCGTACAGCTGACAAGTGCCTGTGGACCTTCCATAAGTTCTAAAAATGTAGAGACATTTAATTCCGAGAGAGAGCGCCCGAGGGTGTAACCGCCGCGAGCTCCTTGTGCAGAAATAATTAAACCCGTATCGCGCATGCGCTGGAGTGTTTTTGCGGTGATCTCAAAAGGTAATCCATAGCGGTCAGAAAGTTCGCGCGCGCTAGTAACAGAGGTGTCCCCCTGGGACTCCTTATCCGACATATAGCGGAGGGCGATGAGCCCGTATTCAGTAGTGCGATTCAGTTTCACCATAAGATTTGCCTTGAAATACGATACCTATACTCGGGATTCAACACTATTTCCCTCTCATATACGACTATTATTATCGTATTTTTAATTAAATAGGGCAATAGGTCGTAAATATATGAATTTATTAGATTAAATACCTAGAATAAACCCCTCAGGTTCATCCCCCCTTTCGACCGATAAGTGTTTAAGGACCTAAGTCACTCATGAGCGCACCTGAATCCACACAGTTTCACCCGGTCACACTCAATTCATTAAAGGATTGTTTTAAGGATCTCGCGTTCGACCTTTACCTACTCATGCCCACTGGGAAACACCTGAAAGCTTTCGATAAAACGACTGGACTCGATTTCTCGCGTCTTGCTGCGTACGAAGCAAAGGGAGTTCAATACTTTTACGTCACCCAGGAAGAAGTGAAACTTCTAGATTCTCACCTCGCACGTTCACCGATGCAGGTGCTGACAAATCCCACGACATCATTCGATGCAAAGAAAAAGGCATTTGTTACCGTAATGGAACAAACGCTATTCGAATCTTTTGCGAATGGCTCTCCTACACAGTCTGCGATTTCGAAAGCTTTCGACGCACTTCGTGCAAGTCTTCAGGGAGACCGCGATTTTTTAGATACGCTGAAGGTTCTTCTCGATATCGCTCCGAAAGATGATGCATTTCTTAAACACGCGATTTCGACTTCGATTTATTCCTATATCGTCGCCTCACTCAACGGGATGAATTCAGAACGCTCACTAAAAATCCTTATTTTTTCTTCGTTTTTTCACGATATTGGACGACTAAAACTTCCAGAAGGACGCCGATATTTTTACCAAAATAAAACGGGAGTGGAACAAGCAGAGTTCCAAAAACACCCCCAGTACTCGCTCGATAGCTTTACTCAGTCGCTTCCTTTTGCGGATGAAGAAATTAGGACCTGCATTCTCCAGCATAAGGAACGGCTCGATGGAAAAGGTTATCCTAACGGAGTTAAAGGTCCTTCGATGTTCATTCTCGCTCGGATTTTATCTATCGGTGATTCGATGAGTGAGCTCACTCTCGGAATGGAAGATGGAAATCCTTATTCGAAAGCCCAGGCCCTAGCGCACATGATGGCCGACGAAGGACGCTACGATAAAAAGCTCCTCACCTCGTTTGCTAACCTCATCCTTCAAAGCACCTCAGGAAAGGCTGCTTAACCTCAGAAGGTTCACATCCCAAAGTACTGATTATATTAACTATTTTATCTTTTTAAATAATCACTCTTCATTGTTTGACTATTTTAATCAAGTAATGATATAACCCGCCACGGTTCAGGCAGGTGTGCCTGAGCTCTAAGGGAAGTCCCCTCCTTTAGAAGCCTTACAGAAGTCGCGGTGGTTTATGATCGAAACTCTAAAGTCCATTCTCTTCGTTGTTGTCACCGTAATGGTGGCTCTCATTATCCAAGCGCAGGCTGCGAATCTAAATCCGGATACGGGCGCAAACTCTGATGATGCACAGATGGAACAGATTCAGGTTTATAACTAAGATTCGGGCTCCTTCATGTCGTTTAATATTTCGATCTTACGCATTGGAATTATTTTAGTCGTCGGATCCATCTTTAATAGCTGTTCGAAAGATCAACACAGCCCAGTTCTCGCAATCAATCCTGAATTTCATCCTTATATCGAACGATTCGAACGTGTTGCAAGCGAGGTGGGAACAGCTGTTTCGATTACAGATCTCACCATCGAGTTCGGCAAGCCGTCTACGTCATCAGAAACTGGGACTTGTACTTGGAACGAAGAAAGCACTCCAAAAATCACGATCAACCCCGAGACTTGGGAAAAACGTAATTCAGACGTAGAGCACCAACTCATCATCTTTCATGAACTCGGTCACTGTATTCTGAAACGAAACCACGAAACTAATTTCATACAGAATCCTTCGCTCAATGATTCTGTATGGGAGAAACCATCCAGACCATCTAGCATTATGCATCCGAGTCTCCTCGATGAACAAATTTACACAGACGATATCGATTATTATAATCAGGAACTTTTCGATCCTTCGAAGAGGAATGAATATTAATATGAGAACCTATTTAAAAATTTTTTCGATTATCGTTTTTACATTCAGTTATAGCAGTGCTTTTTCAGATGAATTCGCATGCCCGACACACTCCGATTACGTTAAAGCCATTGATCAGACGCTGTCTCGATCCGCTTTATCATCGGAACTTAAAAGCGAATATCCCGATCAAAGTGCAGCAACAATTGAGAGCATTATTGATTTTTACGGTAAAAACTATACCGACTTAGTGAAACTAGCACGTGCGGATATACAAGCAGTACATCTCGTAAAGCCGTTTCAACCGAAATTAGATAATGATCAATTATTAGCGATTTGGTCTTATACTGGGATTAACTATGGGATGATTAATCGTTCATTACGAAATCAAAATCGTTCAAACAAAAATACCAGAATTCTAACAGAGATGTTAAACTGCGCACTCACTCAACTCTCCGACTACAATGGCGCAGTATCACGATATGTCAACCTGACGAATGCTCCCAGTCTATTCCTCGAAAAACACAGCCCAGGAAAAACCGTTCGGTATAACGCATTCACCAGTTCATCCTCTTGCATCTCTGAAAAGATGGGCAAACAATTCCTGATCCATTCCTTACACGGAAAAGACATCACAGATTACTCAGCAACCGGAAATGGTGAGTGTGAAGTTCTATTTCGAAAAGGAACATGTTTTAGAATTGACCGAAACTTTTCATTAAATGAACGTGTCGACGGGATTAGAGTCGAAATGACAGAAGTAAAATGTCCACATGACAGGGTAATGAATTTTTAATTTTAACTTAAAAATACGAGGGTATTTAAATCACCCAAAAATGTCCGAAGAAAGCTGACATTTTAGAATAAGTAAATTGCCGCAGAGCTTCGCCATCGATGGGGGATTTTTTAGCCGATGTAAAACTTAATAACCTCTGTAAAAAATGCATCGGCTGTGTTTTAAAACTACCCCTCGCGCCTAAGCCGCGCGCTTTTCTCTGCAGCTGCAAGCACTGCCTTAATCAGCGTCACTCGAAGTTTTCCTTCTTCTAGCGCCATGAGCCCATCGATTGTGCATCCAGCAGGAGTCGTAACTTCGTCCTTAAGCGCTGCCGGGTGTTCTCCCCGCTCAAGCACCATCTTCGAAGCGCCCATGAGGGTCTGAGCCGCAAGCAGAGTCGCCTTCACTCGCGGAAGACCCACTTTCACACCAGCTTCGCTTAATGCTTCGATAATCAGGTAAACATAAGCCGGTCCACATCCCGATAAACCAGTGACTCCGTCCATAAGCGATTCTTCGACGACCGCGGTTCGTCCGACGTTTGCGAAAATTTTCTCAGCTAACTTTAGGTGCGTAGGCGAAGCATCCTCACCCGCAGAAAACACGGTCATTCCCTCACGAATGAGTGCGGGCGTATTCGGCATGGAACGAATCACAGGACATGCGTGACCGATCCATTCTTCCATCTGCTTCGTCGTAATCGATGCCGCTACAGAAATAATGAGAGTCTTCTTTTTCAAGCGAGGAGCAATTTCGGTGAGCACTGACTCCGCCTGGCTCGGTTTTACGCAGAGTAAAAGAATATCGCTCGATGCCGCTAATTTTCCATTATCGGTATGAACCGAAATTTTTAAATCACGGGAGGATTTCTTAGCGCTTTCCTTAGAACGGGTCGTCGCCTCTATCTTCCACTTCTTCCCATCGCTCGATGCACGCATGCCGTGCACCAGTGCTTCGCCCATCTTCCCTAAACCTAAGATTCCTATTTTCATCGAATCTGTCCTTCCCCGTCGATCACCCATCTCACACTTGTTAATTCACGAAGTCCCACAGGACCCCGTACATGAAGTTTTTGTGTACTAATCCCGAGTTCCCCACCCAGACCGAGTGAAAATCCATCGGTGAACCGAGTCGATGTGTTCCAGTAAACTGCTGCGGCGTCGACCTCAGTCTGAAATACTCGAGCCACAGATTCTGTCTGGGTTAAAATCGCCTCAGAATGCTTCGACCCGTGAGAGTCGATGTGTGTGATTGCTTCTTCGACACTCGACACGACTTTAACACTTAGTATCAGGTCTAAATACTCCGTGTGGTAGTCGAGAGGCTGTGCTTCATGGACAGATCCTGGAAAATATTGATTAAACACAGCTGTCGATTTTTCACACGTCCGATATGCTACCGTTTTTAGTCCTGCGTTCTTAGACATTACTTTCACGAGGGATTCTAGAGCTAATTCGTGAATGAGAAGCGTTTCCATCGAATTACAGACACCCGGTCGCTGGACTTTCGCGTTTTCAATAATTCGTGTGGCCTGAACGAGATCCGCATCCGAGTGCACGTAAGTATGACAGAGTCCTCGATCATTTTTAATGATCGGCATCGTCGCATGATCCATAACGAAATGGATGAGCTCGCGCCCCCCCCGAGGCACCACGACATCGATTCTCTGATTCTCAGTTAAAAGTTCACGCACAATCTCTCGATCTGGATCCGTGATTCCGATAAAAACAGCGCCTGGCAGTCCGGCCGACTCGATCGATTCGCGGATCAGTCGATAAAGTACTGTTACGGTCGCACGCGATTCTTTACCGCCCCGTAAAATCAGTCCGTTTCCCGACTTAAACGCGAGCGAAAAAGCTTCGATTGCAACGTTCGGGCGCGATTCGAAAATCATAAGAATCACACCGAGCGCCCCACGAACGCGTCTCACTTTAAGGCCATTCTCTAGACGATTCGAATCGACCACTTCACCGAGAGGATCCGGATAGGCTTCGACCTGTTTTAAACTCTCTCGCATCGAATCGATTCTCTTATCGTCGATGAGAAGTCGATCCCGAAACGCAGCATTCACATTTCCTGAGAGACCCAAAAAGTCTTCTGCATTTGCTTTTAAAATCGCTGCACGTTCCGAATCGAGTTTTTTAGAAAGCTCTCGAAGGACCTGATTTCGAACCTCTAAACTCGCCGCTCTTAATTTTCGAGTCTCCACCTGCATTTCACCTAGAGCAGAATCAAAAGAGTGCATATAGCCTATCTCTTCTTTCTTCCGTAGATCACGGTCCCATGCATGTGGCCCGCAGCAAGTTCAATCAGAACGTTCGACTCATCCCCTTTAACAAGATGGGTCCGTATTCCATTATCGGATGCAAGTTTTGCCGCGATTAATTTAGAGAGCATCCCACCGGTCCCGCGGTCTGAACCCGCTGACTTCGACATCTCTCGAATCAGTTTCGGAGAAATCGTTTTTAACTCAGGCACAAGCCTCGCGGTCGGATCGATCCGTGGATCGGTTTCATAAAGCCCATCAACATCGGTCAGAATAATAAGTCGCTTTGCTGAGACAGCCTTAGCAACCCGAGCAGAAAGAGAATCGTTATCACCAAACCGAATCTCCTGAGTCGCGACGGCGTCGTTTTCGTTTAAAATCGGAGTAACTTTCCAGTCGAGTAACTTTTCGATCGTGTTTTGAAAATTTTCTCTCCGAGTCGTATCTGCGAGGTCTTCATACGTGAGTAGAACTTGCGCGGCGCCTAATCCCTGCGCATGAAGCCCTATCGTATAAAGCTCGAGAACTAAAGGTTGGCCGATCGCAGATAGCGCCTGCTTCTCTGAGAGCGTACGTTTCTTTCGACTAAATCCACCTCGGTCCACCATAAAATCAACGGCAGTAGCAATAGCACCTGAAGTCACCCAGATGACTTCGATCCCGTGCTTTTTTCGAAGAATCGAAACCTGCTGCATCCACGAACGAATGAGCATCGGGCCGCCCGAGCAAATCATGTTGCTCCCGGCTTTTACGATCCATCGCTCTTTTATTTTCGTAGCCATTTTTAGTAAGGACCGTGTCCCTGGGCGATTCGAATCGCGTCTGCAATTTCGCGAACCGCGCCACTTCCACCATCATTCTGAGTGATGTAGTGAACTCGCTCTTTTACGGGATCAACGGCGTGAGGAACAGTGGCGCTAAAACCGACGCGCTCTAAAACAGGAATATCGAAAAGATCATCACCGATGAACGCGAGTTCCTCGGGCTTAAAACCCGTAGCCGCGATAATTTTATCAAGCGCGATTACTTTATTCTCATCACCCAAGAATACGTGCTGAACTTTTAAGAACTCGGCACGCGTTCGAACATCTTTCGAGTCTCCGCCCGAAATGATCCCCACCTGGATCCCCGCTTTCATCAGGATCTTTAGTCCGTATCCATCCTTGATGTTGAACATCCGAGTCCATCCATGACCTTCGAGCCAAAAAATCTTTCCATCAGTCATGACACCATCCACATCGAGGAGCAGAAGCTTGATCTTCTTCAGTTTCGACTGAATTTCAGGGCTTTGGAGGAGTTTAGCGGATAGCGTCGCAGCAGAGGTTTTCGTCATCCTTTAATTCTGGGTGCTTTCTTAAATCTTTTCAAGGCAATCGGGGCACGATAAGACCAGGAAATGACGATGAAACTCGCACCCATGACGCTGATCGCTGGCCCCTGTGTAATCGAAGATAACACGCTCGATACGGGCATCGTGTTTGAGATTGCTGAAGAGCTGAAGCGGCAGCTTGGGCCACTGATCAAGAGTGGTGAAGTAAATCTCTACTTTAAAGCGAGCTTCGATAAAGCGAACCGTACATCGATTGACGGATTCCGTGGTCCGGGAATGGAACTCGGATTAAAAATCCTCGACCGCGTTCGCGCGAAAACAGGCCTCCCAATTCTCACCGATCTTCACACCCCCGACCAAGCAAAGCCCGTCGCAGATGTCGTCGACTTCATGCAGATACCGGCATTTCTTTGTCGCCAAACCGATCTCATCGTTGCGGGCGCTGAAGCTGCGCTTCGAAATAAGCGACGACTGAACGTAAAGAAGGGACAGTTTCTTGCTCCCTGGGACGCAAAAAATATTGTCGATAAAGCGAGAGCGGTTGAAGAAAAAATCGGAATCAAAGGTGCGAAGGATTGGCTCTGCCTTACCGAACGCGGAACGAGTTTTGGTTATAATGCTCTCGTCGTCGACATGACCGGTTTCCAAGTCATGTCGGGTTTCGGAGTCCCGACCATTCACGATGCTACCCACTGTGTTCAGTCACCAGGCTCTGGTGCTGGTGGAAAAAGTACGGGTGGAAAACGTGAAATGATCGAAGTCCTCGCACGAGCTGCGATGGCGGCAGGAGCAGACGGGCTTTTCATGGAATGCCACCCACGCCCGGAAGTCGCAAAAAGCGATGGCCCGAATGCCTTTTATCTCGAGCACGTCGGGACCTTCGTTCGCCAAATGCTCGCTTTTAGGGCGCTTGCGAGTTCTTCTCCAAAATTACTCTTAAAATAGAAGATACATAACTATATGTTATTTATTGATTTTTATTAATTGACTATTTTAGTCGTAAATAGCATTGGACATATTTGCTCGGGTATTTTAAAGTCTGCAAGCTTTGAAATCTTAACCCCCCCCTTTTTTCGTTTTGAGGTGTCTCCCATGCTGAATTGGAATCGTTCGAATGCCCGAATCACTGCCCTAACCGCAGGAATGCTGATTGGAACCGTTCTCTCTGCGATCGTACTTCCGGGATGCGCTAGATCCACTTCAGAACCGATGAAGGCTACCCAAACCTCGGTACCCGATCAGGGGCCTCTCGCTGAAACCCAGCCCATCGTCGCTGAAGACGAAGCATCACCCGAAGAAATTGCTGCTGAACTAGGACTGCCTACCGAAGAGGGTGAAGAATTCGGTAGTTCTTTCGGGTTTTCACGAAATATACCTTCGAACCGAATCGTAACCCCTGAACGCTTTAATGATTTCAGAGTTAATGTGGATATCTTCCGTCGAAGTAAAAAGAATCCTGTACTTGGAAATTTTAAACCCGAGTATGTCGACCTCCTAAGTCCACCGAGCCCAGAACTCAGCGATGAAGAGCGAACTGTATCGGCGATGAAAAAATTTAAAATTCTTGCATCGAAAGAGTTTGCTCTCCTCTCCGTCGATGGCGTACCTACTAAAGCTTACGTTATTTCTGCAGGACTTGAAGATTTTGCAGATGTACCGGTAAAGAATGCGGACGGAACACACCAAAAAGATCCTTCTACTGGAAAAACTATCACCCGAAAATCATTTAAGACAACTCCTTCAGGCAACTACAGACTCGATGTTCTAGTTAAGAATAAAAAAATAATTAAACCCGATGGAAAACGGACTGAAGTGGATGTTGCTTATCCATGGGTTAGATCTCAATCTTATAATAACTCTCAGATGTACTGGGAACTTTGGATCAAGGGTGGATACTTTATTCACACGACTCCGCACTACGGTGAGCTTGGCCAACCTGCCTCCATGGGATGCATTCGTCAGAGCTTTCCTGATGGAATGGAACTTTTCAAACTACTCGTCGAAGAGAATATGCCGGGCATGATTCGTATTCATAAAATGGGATCGAATGCTGCCGTAACTCGCCTCGGGGAAGCTATTAAAGATAGGTCGTGGTTAATTACTCAGCTTGCTGCGAACTCGAAAAAAATTAACGAAGCCACTCGGTATTATGGTCCAGAGGTTTACCTGAAAGGTCATGAGTGGATCGACTCTGAAACTAAGAAACCATCACCCACACTCTGGCCACGCTGCGGATCGCTCGAAAGTTCCCCGATCGACTGCTTTACGACCTTCAAGGTAAAAAAGCCCTTGAACTCGGCGAACTAAAGTAGGCTATCCTGTTCGACTCGCGCTCTAGCGGTTCGAGCTTGAGACTTTAAATCCTTCTTTTTTTCGTTACCTTTTTCCTGTTTCATTCCAGGAAGAGGTTTCTGAACAGCCGTCGATGCTTCCTTCGAAGCTCGAATAAAAGAAGAGAAAAGTGGGTGCGGGAACATCGGTTTCGATAAGAACTCAGGATGGAATTGGCATCCTAAGAACCAAGGATGATCAGGCAGTTCGACCATCTCGACCAGTTCTTCGCCAGTTTTTGAGTTCACATTTTTACCTGAGATTAAAAGACCTTTGGACGAGATCTGATCGCGAAAGGCATTAGAAAACTCAAATCGGTGACGATGCCGTTCTGAAATTTTTTCTTTTCCATAAGCTGCGAAAGCACGCGTCGGTTTTCCATTAAACTTCGAGGTCACTAGGCACTCATAAGCGCCGAGGCGCATCGTTCCGCCCTTATCTGTGACCCCCTTTTGGGACTCCATCAGATCAATCACGTTAGACTTTCCATCGGGACGGAACTCAGCCGAGTTAGCGTCTTTAATGCCGCATACATTGCGAGCAAACTCGATCGTCGCGAGTTGCATTCCGAGGCAGATCCCGAAAAACGGAACTCCTTCAGTACGTGCAAACTGAATGGCGCGAATTTTACCCTCAGTTCCTCGCTCACCAAATCCGCCGGGTACTAAAATTCCATCGACTCCGCGGAGTGACTCGAGGTTTCCTTTTTCGATGTCTTCCGCCTCGATGTAAACCATTTCTACTTTTACATCATTCGCGACCCCGCCGTGAATCAGAGCTTCACTGAGCGATTTATAACTCTCATGGAGATCCGTATATTTTCCAACAATCCCAATTCGCACGTTCGCTTTCGGGTGGGTGATCTTTTCGACCATATTCTTCCACTTCGAAAGGTCGGGAGCGGACGCCCAAATTCCTAAACGTTCTGCAATTTTTTCATCGAGCTTCTCTTCATGAAAACGAAGCGGCACTTCGTAGATCGAGCTCACATCGACCGAACTGAAGACACAGTTTGCGGGAAGGTTACAGAAAAGACCGATTTTCTCTTTAGCGTCCTGAGGAATTTTACGATCCGCCCGACAGAGTAGAATGTCGGGTTGAATCCCAATCTCACGTAAATCTCTTACCGAATGCTGCGTGGGTTTCGTTTTTAATTCTCCCGAAGCAGCAATAAATGGGACGAGCGTTAAGTGAACGAAGAGCACGTTTTCTGGACCATATTCGACCTTCATCTGGCGAATCGCTTCTAAAAAAGGCAGGCCTTCGATATCGCCGACGGTTCCACCCACTTCGACGATAGTCAGATCCGCATCCTGAGACGCATCCATGATGTGGGTTTTAATCTCGTCAGTAATATGCGGGACAACTTGTACGGTTTTTCCTAAGTATCCACCTGCACGCTCACGCCGAATCACGGTGTCGTAAATCCGCCCCGTCGTGAAACTATTCTTACGAGAAAATTTAGCGTTTGAAACGAACCTGGAATAGTGGCCGAGATCGAGATCCGTTTCAGCTCCGTCATCAAGGACGAAAACTTCACCGTGCTGAAAGGGAGACATCGTCCCTGGGTCGACGTTTAAGTAGGGATCCATTTTCGCCATCGTGACTTTAATTCCACGTTGCTCCATCAGCATTCCGATAGAGGAGGCAGCGATTCCTTTACCAATCCCTGAAAGAACTCCACCCGTAACGAAGATAAACTTTTTTTTCTTAGCCATTTATATTCTCCCTGGGGAACGTCGTTCTAAAATTTTTCGAACCTTATCTAATTCTTCCGGAGTATCGACACCAATCGATGTGAAGTTCACTTCACGAATCCCAATACTGATTCCATCTTCCATCGCGCGCAACTGTTCGAGCATCTCGCCTTTTTCGAGTGGGCTCTGGGGAAGCGAGCGAATACGAAAAAGACACTCTTTCGTATAAGTATAAAGCCCCACATGGCGACGGCAGGCAAACGTTCCGCCCTCAGAAGGTGCGGCTCCACGCGAATAAGGAATCGGATGTCTTGAAAAATAAATGGAGCGGTCGTGACTGTCAGCTAGGACTTTCACAACAGCCGAATTCGCAAGATCGGAAGGGTCTGTCATCGGAGTCATTACGGTACCCATACGGAAACGCCCTGAAGTAATGAGGCTCACGGCTTGGGTAATCGCTTCACTCTCCATGAGGGGCTCATCAACTTGGATATTCACATAAACATCGGCGTCGATCGCATCCGCAACCGCCGCAACTCGGTCAGTACCCGACGGAATCTCAGGGGCAGTCATGAATGCTTCCCCCCCAAAGGATTCGACTACTTTTTTAATCCGTTCATCATCCGTAGCGACGATCACTCGATCGACCGCGCGGGATGCTTTCGCGCGTTCATAAACCCACTGGATCATGGGCTTTCCAAGAATATCCGCGAGGGGTTTTCCAGGAAGTCGGGTGGCAGCGTAGCGAGCAGGAATAACGGCCAGAACCTTCATGGAAGTACAGCTTAGTCGAAAGATCAGACAGGCTCAAGAAGAGGCTGAATAACTGAATGCGTTAGACAGATATTTCCATCTCAGGACGCCAAATCCCCTTCCATTCCTTTAATCGGACGAGAGGCTTAATACGTGCGGTTGAGTCATTTGGCTGAGGATATTCGATAAAAGCGTAAGTGAGCCGTGTTTTCGTTCCATATTCTGAAAGGTGAAGGTTGGTGACCTCATTCCAGGTCCCCTCATTAAAATATTCCTTACCCTCTCGGTACTGTCGATAAACGAGGATGTGAGTATGACCAAAAATAACCGCATTCACATCAGAGTTCTCATCCAGAATCTTAAAGGCAATTTTATCAAACGCGGGATAAAGGACAATTTCGCGCCAAATGTTCCAAGGTGAGCCCACACCTTTTTTGATTTGGTACCTCGTCTTTAAAATGAGCGACTGGATTGTGAAGAGTACAGTTCGAATTCCCGCTTTCAATGACCAAAAAAAATCGTGAAAAAAACTCCACACCATAAAGTCTCCGAAGGGACGAACTTTATCTAAATGGGCGCGTTCTTGTTTTAACATCGGCATAAAAACTGCGACAAATAAAGAACCCCAGGGCAGGTCTAAGACGGGTTCAGGCAATCCACGCGTAATAAACGGACGCTGAAGATTCAGACGAGCGAATCGCTCATATTGCTGACCATGCTCGACCCATACGCCATCAAAAAGATAGTTCGAAGCATAGAACATGACTTCAGCACCTACGGCTTCTTTAAAAACACGCTGTGCGCCTGAGAACATCATCCCGACATCATGGTTACCAATAATGTAAGAAACGGTATGGCCGGGTATAGAAACCCATTTTCTTAGCGCCTTAAAAAAATCTGCATGCCCTTGAATTATTTTTCGAACGGCAAAAATCTGTGACCGCTCCGTGAAGAGATGAGTGTGAACGCCGTAATAATCAATTTGAAGAAGATTTAAAATATCTCCATTAAAGATCAGTTCGACATCGGCATCGTGATAATCGCCGCTTCGGTAATAAGTTAAAAACTCTGAAAATTCACGGTCATAAATGAAATCTTCAAGAATGTTCTGGGAACCATCCTTAAAATAACGACCTTTTCCGAGATGAAAATCCGAAACAACGAGCTTATAACGCTTACGAAGCTCTCCAGTAACCTGAGGATCAGGCATGCTGAATTTCCTTACGGGGTTGGGCTACGTAGACGCGATTCCGACTTTCTTTCTTCGCGACATACATCGCATGGTCAGCCTGATCGATAATTTCTTCTTTAGTGGATGCGTGATCAGGAAATACAGCAACTCCGATAGAGACGGTCACCTTTAATTTTAATCCATCATCTTTCAAAAATTCACTGGCTTCGATCGACTTACGAATTCGTTCTGCCACAACAGTACCCATCGCTAGATCACACGGTGTCAGTATCGCGATAAACTCATCGCCTCCGTACCGTACGATGGAGTCGGAATCACGAACATAACCTTTTAATTTCTGTCCGAGTTCCAGAAGAAGTTTCGATCCATGGACGTGTCCGTGCTGATCATTCACGAGTTTAAATTTATCAGCATCGATAAAGAGAACAACAAAAGAACTATTTGTCGATTTGGAGAGTTCGATTTCACGATCTAAAACGGTGGTCAGATATCGTGTGTTATGAAGACCTGTTACATCATCCACAAACGCCATTTGCTGGACATCACGGTAACGAACAATATTTTGGCCAGTCACTTCGATCTGTGCTCGTAAAATTTTTAATCGACTTTCGAATTCTTCATACGGTTCAGGCTTCTTTGGGGAAAGTGCGAGAAAATAAAATACTCGGTCTCCCACGCAATGAAACTGGATTCCAAAAATAGCGGGAGTCATCGAAGTTCGTTCGACGAAGGTTGAAAAATTTTCATCAGTAAGTATTGTTGGAATTTTTACGGTTTTTGCGGCAATTTCGAAAATTTCTGTGAGTCCATTATCCGAACCTTGATCACTATCTTGAATCAGCATTTCTCCCTTCGAGTCAAAGGAAACGACACAGGACTGTGATGCGCGAAGTTCGCGCGAGAGATAGCTTCTTACAATTGAAAAAACTCGCATTTCATCAATCGATGCGGAAATCATCTGGCAACTATTCACGAGGTTCAGGTACCGAGAATAGACTCCATCTTCTTCAAAAAGAGTCTTTCGATCGATCCCCCTTCGAACGGCTAATCGGAAGGTGTCTAAATGAACGGGTTTTTTTAAATAATCCTCAGCGCCGTTTCGAATCATATTCACTGCTTCTTCAATGGTCGCATTTTCGGCGATTACAATGACAGATGATTCAGGGTGAAGGCGTTTAGTCCGTTCGACAAAATTAGCAGGATTGGGAAGATCGATCACTACAAGGTGATACCGAACTCTGCTAATCCAGTTCACTGCATTTTCTACACGACTCATCACATCGATATGGCATTCGACCATATCACGAATAAGAGTCGCGTAGACCTCTGTCTGCTTCGTATCTTTTCCGAGTAATAGCACATTGAATTGCATGATTAGGCTGCTGAGGTACGGTTCGCCTCAGGCATCTCCCTATTCGATAAGAGCGCTTCTTCTTCGGGGGAAAGTAACCCCCCCGCGACTCGAACAATTTGTGCAGCTTTTGCGAGCTTTTCTCTAAGGAGTGAGCACGTTTTTCTTTCTTTCTCGAGTTGGTCTTGAAGAAGATCGGTATTAAATTCTGTGATATCCAGTTTTCTTTTTAATTCGATGATTTTTTGTTCACGTGAATCCAGAAGCGATTCAGAATCTTTCTTCATGATTTCAAGTCGGTTTTCGAGTTCTTTTTCACGGGTTCGAATTTTGCGAATATCAGAACGCACTCGATCCTTCAGTTTTTCGGTCGCTTCAGTTGCTT
>JBGSHQ010000137.1:0-9718 GCA_041752095.1 Bdellovibrionia bacterium | reverse complement strand
AAACCTTTAATTCGTACTCGGGATTATTCAGTGATTTAAAACCGAGTAGCGATGAATGCTCTTTAACGAATTGGTTTAATGATGATTTAAGCTGATCACTCAAATTTTTAATTTCTCGTTTTATATCTTTAAGGTCGCTGTTTTTAGCAATCTCGAACCCGATGATTTTTTCTTCGCTCTCGTGACAGCTCATTTTAATTGATTCGATACTAAAAAGGGCAGCTCCACCTTTAATGGTGTGGAATGCTCGCATTGAGGTATTCGTAATGATTCTTAAGTCAGTAAGATTTTGTATCGAGCTTTCAAGTTCATTCAGTAAAGACCAGGAATCATGTAAAAAGGAGATAAATGCACCCCGGTCGTGGGTCATTTTCAGAATCATCCGAGAGAGTGCGCGTTCCTCGTCCGCTTGTTTCTTCGCTTGAATTTCATCGGTTTTATCAGTCGCCACGACGATTAAGCTTTCGAGCTTATCGCCATCATTTTTAGGGTAATATTCTAAATAAATCGATTTGCTATTTTTATTTGGATACTGGGGAGGCCCTAGGGATTTTAAGTCCTGAAACGAGAGGTTTCCTTCGAATAATGCATTAAACCAGGTTTCGAAGTTTTCTGTTCCTTCTGGAGTTACGCCTAAAACATCTTTGACGTCCCGGTTTGCGGGTATGGAGTCTAGAAGTTGGGTGCATGCTTTTGAATACACCGGGAGACATTTTCCACTCGAATTAAAAATCATAAACCCCTGGCCTAAGCTGTCGAGCATCGATGCCATGAGTAGATTTGCTGAACGGAGTTCTGCAGTTCGTTCAGCAACCATTTTTTCAAGATTCTTGGAGTAGTTTTCTAACTCCCGATGCGCGACATTCAGGTCGTTCAGAGTGGTCTGAATTTTTTCGGTCATCGTATTAAATGAACCGGCTAAACTTCCAACCTCATCCTGAGAAAATGATTTTAGATCCACTCGAATCGAATAGTCGCCACGCGTGAGTGATTCAGTAGCGCGAGTGAGGTCAATGAGTCGGGCTGTTAAATTTTTAACAAGAAAAAGTGCGGCTCCGATCGCGAAGAGTAGAATGCCAAATCCGAGAGCTGAGGAGCGGGCAACTAAAACTCTTGCAGCAGTGAAAGCGATGCTTTTAGGGATGCTGACAGAAAGGATGAGGTCGTTCCTTAGAAATCGTCTAGAACCCACGATGTGGGTATCGCCGCTAGGAGTTTTCCATTCGCGCACGGCATAGGGTATTTTATTTTCAAATAGAGATTTTTTCAGTCCTTCTCTGTTTTCTTCTGAAAATTCTTCGTTCGATTCTGTCTTGTATTCGTTTCCCTCTCCATCGAGTAGGTGAAATAAAAAATCCTGACCCGCGTCTCGAAATAGGTTTGGATCGAGAGTCGCTGTCATTGCAAAATAACTCGGATTTCCGTCCTGGCCAGAATAGGCCTCACAGATTAAAATTTCATTTTTATTAAAGATTCTGATTTTGCTACGGGTCTTTCGGAGCTCCGAGGATGAACCACATCCCGCGATAATTTTTTTTACTCTCTCGTCGTTATTTTCGCCTAGGGCTTGGTTTGAATGAAAGCCGCCATTTAATTCCGCTTCAAGCGAGATCCAAGTTTTTACATTTTTTCTCGCGAGTAACGAATGGAAAGAGGATTGTCGATTCGAGTGGGTGGTCAAATTTTTGACGTAACGCGAACTTTGAAGAGCATCCTCAATCGAGCTTTCTATTTTCTCTGAAGCGTTTCGGACTTGATAGAGGCTGAAATCGTAAATGTAGGCCGTTTTATCACGCACTAGAAGCTCTGAGCCTAATATTAGATATGTTCCGAGACTTACCGTGAGTGAAATAGAAAGTAAGAGAATGAGTTTCGTTCGAAGGGAAAAGGATGTTCCCTTTTTTGGATTCGTCTTAAGTTCGGACATTGTAAATCCTACTCGGCTAAACCCCCGAAAAACATAAGAAGTTCTCAAGTAAAACCATGAGATAGGCGAAACGTACTAGGTAATGAATTCATCTGAATTAGCGAAACCAAATGAGCATTTCCTAACTCGTGCTGATGCTGGAAAGTTTATTTCCGTGCTTTCGGTCGTTTTATTGTTCTTTGGATTTACGAGTATCTTAGGAGCTCTCAGGCCTCAGTTTTGGAATTTTTTAGATCTCGCTTCATCTCAAGGTGAAAAAGTAGGGATGATCCTATTCGAAGAGGGTCTTCTTCGTCACCGAGCAAAGCGGGAGCTTTCTTGGAGAGAGATTCATACGCCCAAGACCGAAGCACGGGTAGGGGATGTCATTTTCACAGGTGAGAGTTCATTTTCTACTCTCGATTTGGATGAAGGAAGTTCGTTTTTTATCTTATCTTCCTCTTTAGTGGTCGTCGAAAAACCTTACCGAATCGATGACCACGGGATGATCCACCCTGGTTTTCGCCTAGAACAGGGTCGTGTAAAAATTAAATTTACAGATAAAATACGGACGGTTGCCGTTCGAATCAATGATCGAACCTATCTCATTCATGCAAAAGAAAAAGCTGAATCCGCGATAATCGAAGTCGATCCAGCAGACCCTGAAAAAAAAATCCGTATTCGAACGCGTGACCCAAAGTTAGTAGAGATTTCTCTTTTCTCCGATTCGAGCGTTTCATCGGATGAAAATCGCTTAAATGAAAACGTTAATGACTTTGCGCAGGTCGAGGGCGATTCACCGCTCGAGGTCTTTAATCCGCCTCGAGATTCTGAAGTGGTGCATGTGGGTGTGCCCGATCCGATTCGATTTAAGTGGGAGCGCGAGGAGTCAGCAAAAAAGTATAAGTTAGAGGTTGGAAAACAGTCGTTTGAGACTGAAAAGACAGAAATGATGATACCCATCAAAAACGATGGAATCTATAAGTGGAATGTCACTCCTCTGGATGCAAACGGTGAAAATATCCGTGCTGGGAGTTCTGGAAGCTTTACTCTTCGCGAAAAGGAAAAGTTAAAGGCTCCTGTTCTACAGGGTCCAGCAGAGAACTCTCTATTTCAAGAAGTTATTCCTGAAGAAATTAAAGTTAAATTTTCGTGGAATGAAGTTTCAGGAGCCGTTTCCTATGAATTAGTTCTGCTCTCAGAAGGCGGAGAAATAATCAGTAAATCAAATGAGCCGGATTTAATTGTTACCCACTTGAAACCAGGTCAATACCGATGGAGCGTCAGGTCTGTCGATTCGACAGGACGGGTGGGTATAACGTCTCTCGAACAAAGTATTGTGATTCAGCAATCGCCCCCGCCTCTCCCTCCGGAGATCATCTCAGTGGACGTAGAAGAACGGAGTGATCGCAGGTGAAAATAATTTTTGTACTTTTACTGGCGGTTAATTTTGGAATTATTTTAGAGAGTCACGCGGCTTCGAAAACGGACCGAAAAGTAGTTTTAGCGTGGAAGCCAAGTGAAGGTTCGATCGAGTATGGTTTTGAGGTGAGTCGAGGTTCAGACCGTATGAGTGAATCTGTAACGCCAGGCACTCAGGTTGAACTTTCACTCGAGCCAGGTGAATATTTTTTTCGCGTACGCGCAAAAGACCGCGCAGGTCGTTTCAGTGAGTGGAGTGGAAAGCGTAATTTTCAAGTTAGGCCTTGGGCGCCCGAAGCGCTTGCAGTTGAAAACGTCGATATCGAATACGGTGCGCAAGGAGTTGAGGTTCGCTGGATGTCACTGCCTAAGTATGAATATCGCGTACAACTCAAATTAAAAGGTGAATCCAAAGATATTTTCGACGAACGCGTTTCAAAATCTCCCCTGACTATACCGGTAGATGAGCAAGGCCAGTATGAGGTGAAGGTATCTGCGGTTGCGAATGACGTTATCAGCCTCGATGTACCCCCTGCTGTATTTGCCGCAAAAGAAGTCGAGAAAAAGAATGAAACGAGTGGTAAAAAAACTTCGATCGACCTTGCGATGGGAGTGAGTTCACTCAACTATAGTGACAGTGCTCGGTTTAATAACTCTGCACTCGTTCTCACTCCGAAGTTTAACTATCTCCGTGCGTTGAATACGAAGTGGAGTCTAGGTTTGAATACCTTTTTTACCGCTTTTCATCTTACGGAAAGCGCTCCTGGCACGCAGTTCCGAGTTTTTGGAGCGAATGGCAGGATAGGTAAAAGATTCTACGTTTCCGAAGGGGGCTGGGAGCTTTTTGTCTTTTTTGGTGGGTATTATATCACCTCATTTTCAGCTATTCCGACCATTGGTTTTAAAAATATGGCGGGCCCTCAGGTGTATCCCACATTCAGAAAGTCGATCGGGACTGAGGAACTAGTTTATTTCTATGGTAAATTTTCCCCGATTATCAATACGACTTCGACATTTTCTCCGACTTTTACGAGTTATGAGATGGCTATCGGTGGGGGATGGAAAACGCGGAAGTTGGGATTCGGCCTGATGACTTATGGATTGGATTACTCAAACCTCCATATCGTTTTTGCAGGAAATTCGATTGATATTCATGCTCTAACGCTTGGATTAGCTTGGAATTGGTAGAAATGACCGAATTTTTTTTAACGACAAAACGGCTCGGGCTTCGATTTCATAATGATACGGACCGTGAATATATGCGGGATTTAAACTCCGATCCCGAAGTGATTCGCTATACTGGGGACCCCGGTTTTCATTCTTTAGACGAGGTCCAGGTGATTCTCGATCGCTTAAAAGAACAGTACGCAAGCCGAAAGATGGGGAGATTCGTTGTCTTAGATCGCCACATGGGAGAAAAACTCGGATGGTGTGGATTAAAGTGGCACGACGATGAGGGCGCAGCAGATCTGGGTTACCGGTTTTTTAAAAAACACTGGGGAAAGGGATACGCGACGGAATCTTCGCGGGCGAGTATCGACTACGCTTTTAAAACGTTAAAACTACCGAAGCTCATCGCGCATGCACACCCGGATAATCTGGCTTCGATCCATGTGCTTGAAAAATTAGGTTTCAAATCTACGGGGCCTAAAAAATGCCAGGATATCGATGCGATTAGCTTCGAGCTTCTTTCAGGGCAGCAGAAATATTCTTAAGCCCCTGGGTGAGTTCTTCGGTCGTAGGCCAGCCGAATCCGATTCGCATCGAGGAACGATCCTGTTCGAACCAGTGGCCTGGACCGACGAAAGTTCCGTATTTACCATTTAAGGTTTCGTAAAATTTCGCCACGTTCACGCCGCTTGATTTTTTAATGCGGGGAAAACTAACAACGCCACCTTCGGTGGGGATGCGTTCTAGTGCTGGTTCTTCGGCGTAGAATTTTTCGAGAATCGAGTGGTGGAGTTTAATTTTTTCTCGGATCGCGGGGAGGTGACAATCACGTGTCTTTAGGTATTCGTACGCAATCGTTTCATCGACGATCGAGCCCGTGATCACGATCTGTTCTTTAGCGGCGAGAAATTTTTCCATGAGCTTCGTGTTTTTAGTCACGAGCCACCCCATTCGAATGCCGGGGAGTCCGTAAGTTTTAGAAAGCGAACAAACCGAAATCACGTGGTCACCCATCGTGGAAGCGAGTGGGGCGAGTTTTCCGAAAGTCATATCACGGTAGGTTTCGTCGACGAGTAGAGTGCAGCCCTTCGCGCGCGTGATTTCGACGAGCTTACGGAGTGTGTCTTCTGGAATGAGGACTCCCGTCGGATTATGGGGGTTCGTTACCGACACGAGTTTGGTGTCAGGTTTAATCATTGCCGCGAAACGATCGAGATCCAGGCGGTAGCTACTATCGAAAGTGAGCTCGAAAAAATCGATCTGGGCGCCGATGGCCCGAGGGGTTTCGATATTCGTCGCATAGTTCGGGCGAACGACGAGGAGGCGGTCGCCCTTATCGAGAAGGGCGGTTGAGATCATAAAGAGGCCGTGAGCAGCACCGACCGTCAGGAGGACGTCGTCTGGCGCGACCGAATATTCCTTCGCAAGGAGCTCCCTGAGCGGTTTTAGGCCGTAATGGTCCCCATAGCAGAGCACGAGTTTTGAGAGATCGAGCTTCAGATCTCCTAAGACCGCGTCCCGAAAGGAACTTTCGGTGAGGTTAAATTTAACATTATCGTAGCCCATTTGTTCGGGTGACTCGATCTCGATCGGCATTCGTTCATATTTCATAGGAAGATTCGACCTCAGAAAACCCTCCCTGATCAAGAAGATTCTGGGTTAGACTCATCGTGTGAGGACTGAAGATCTCCAACTTATTAGTACCCTGGGGCAGGCTCTGTATGCGGATCCGAGCCAGGCTCAGTCACGTTCTCTAGAGACAGTGGCGGCGGTATCGACTCTTGCCGAAGTGTCGGACGAACAGTTTTTAGAGCGGGCCCTAGGACTCATGCTTCATCAAGCCGAGCGCGATGGACTTCGAGCGAACCGCAGTGGTGTCTCGAACCCCTTTTTTCGTCTTTCTCCGAAAGAACGCTTCGTGCTTTTTCTCCTTCATTCGGGGCGCGCGTCCTATAAGCGCCTTTCTCGACTGATGGGGATTTCTGTTGAGGATATTCAGACGCTCGCTTGGATCGGACGCACCCAAATCGCATCTTCTCCCGAAGTGCGTCTCCATGCCCCGCACCCGACGGGCTCATCCCATTTAAAGCACAGCTGCCCTGAGTATGATTCCTCACGTCCGTGGACTCAGCGTCTACTCGATGATGAGATGAACGCGCAGGACCTCGCTTTTATTCAGAATCACACATCGATTTGCTCCGACTGTAATCGATCCCTTCGTGCGGCACGCGAATTTTATTACGGTGTAGAGAAACTCATCCCGATGACTCCTTTAAAGGAGTCTGCAGAAAAACTGGGTGAGCAGATTAAACGCGCACTCAGAAAAAATCAGCTCGAGTCGGGATCGTTACCTCGCGATTTAACTGTTTTCGAAGCGCTGAGCCTTTTTTTCAAGCAGCGTGAAAATATCATCTGGGCAGGGATTGCTGTCACCCTTATCTTCGGCCTGACTTATTTTAAATCCCATCTCGGGCTCCCTGGAATGTAGGAGTTCTTCATCGAATCCTTCCTAGCGGATCTTCAGAAAAAATGCCTGCCCGGCGTCTGGTCGCGTGGGCTGGGACTCGCGCGGACTCGTGCGGTCAGGCTCGAGAAAAAATCAGATTCCGAAATCATTCTTCGAGTGAAGCAGTCCGATCGCCCTGTGAGTTTTAAGGTTTCACTCTGGCCGGGAGATGAGGACGCGTTTTGTGACTGTGAAGATAAGGTAGAGCCGTGCGTTCATGTCGCGGCTGCAGTTGCAGCGCTTCGAAATGGTTTTACCGTGACGGAGGAAAGTGCACCTCAGAAAAAAGTGGTACGAACTTTTTTCGTTCGTGATGGTGATAAGCTTAGCATCGAGCGACGTATCGGGGAGGAGAAAATCACGCGAACACTCGTGAGTTTAATCGGAGGTGGGCTCGCGCTCGAAGCGACACGCGAAGATTTTTCGATGGACCAGATATATTCGGTCGAGTCACGTGTTCCACCGACACGAGAAGAGTGGATTCGTCTCCTGCCTCTGTTAAAGATTATTTCTGAGAGTCAACCCGGTGGAATTCGGTTCGACGATCAGGAGATTACGATCGGTGAAGTCATTCCAGAGTTTCGTTTACGAGTCAGTCGAGAACGAAATGGAGTACGGGTTATTCTAGAACCGTCACAGGAAAAAAACCCGGATGAGTATAGCTCCTCTAATGGAGCCGTGATTAGAAGTGGGCGGCTGGATATTTTTAGCGAGAGTGGGCTCACTCTAGAAGAGAAGACGGCTCTTATGGGTTCAGGCAGGTTTTTTAGTCCCGCCGAAGTCCCAAGGCTCTATTCCGAATTTTTTCCTCGAGTTGAGAAATGGATCAGGGTCGTGAGAGAGGATCATTCCGTCCCTGAAATGAATGATTCGCCACCTAGGATAGTACTCAGGATGGAGCCGAGTGAAAACGGAGCGCTCAGCATCGTGCCGACGGTTGAATATGAAAACGAGTATTCTCGAAAAGACCGAGATGCGGAATCGATATTAACTCGAAAATTAGAGACCGAGCTTCGTCTTTCTCCTGGACGAAGAGCGCTCTTATCGGGGTCGGCAGCCGCAGAGTTTCTTCGTAAAGTATCGAGCGACCCAACGATCGAGAAAAAGGGGACCGGTGCAAAACGATTTGAGTTCGAAGAGAGTTTAAATCCTATTTTTACTATCGACGGCGATCATTTTTCTTTTGATTTAAAATCTCCATCCGGAAAACAAGGCGATGTGAAAGCGGCCTTCGAGGCATGGTCGAAAGGGGAGGCTTTCGTTTCCCTTCTTGGTGGTGGTTTCGCGCCACTGCCGCTCGACTGGTTTAATCGTTTCGGACACCAGCTAGAGCGCCTCTTTTTGCTTCGCGAAGTGGGTAAGGGGAAGTTACCCGCTTATGCTCGTCCAGAATTAGCGCTCATGGCTCAGGAGACCGGGGTCGATCTCACTCCTCAGCTTAAGGAGCTTAGGTCGAAGCTTGAGGTGAATTCTAAACTGCCGAACATGGAATTACCGAAAGATTTGAAAGCAACCCTTCGGGAGTATCAGAAGGTCGGAGTGAACTGGCTCCATTTTTTTACGAGCTCTGGGATGGGTGCCCTGCTCGCGGATGACATGGGGCTTGGAAAAACACTCCAAGTTATTACCGTTATTCATGGCCGTACACTCGTCGTCGCTCCGAAAAGCGTCATTCATTCGTGGAAAAATCAGATCGAAAAATTTCGCCCTAGCCTCCGAGTTTCCCTCTATCAGGGTGCGAACCGGAAGCTCGACGTAAACGCAGATGTTACGCTCATGACTTACGGGATACTCAGGCAGGACATCGAGGAAATCGTAAATGTAGAATGGGACTTGTCCATACTCGATGAAGCGCAGACGATTAAGAATGCTGGCTCAATCACCACAGCGGCTTGCCACCGGATTCGTGCGCGTGCACGAATTGCCTTAAGTGGAACTCCGGTTGAAAACAGGCTCAGTGATCTATGGAGTCAGTTTCAGTATTTAAATCCAGGCTTACTCGGTACCGAAACTGAGTTTACTCGAGAATTTTCTGATCCGATCTCGGCAGGAAATCGAACTGCCACTGAACGATTTAGGAAGCGGATTAAACCTTTCATCTTAAGGCGATTAAAGTCCGAGGTTGCTCCAGAACTTCCGCCACGTACGGAAGTGATTCTCGAGAGTGAGTTATCACCCGAGGAGCGTTCGCTGTATGATTCCGTACTGAGCAGTACGAGGAAAGAAGTTCTCGGTCAGCTCGGAGAAGGGGTGATGCCTTTTAATGTGCTCGAACTTCTTTTAAGACTCAGGCAGGCCTGCTGTCATCCTTCCCTCGTTCCAGGTCAGACTGCGGAAACTTCATCGAAGCTAGAGCTCCTCGTTTCGAACCTTAAAAATTCCATCGAAGCAGGGCACCGCGCACTCGTCTTTTCGCAGTGGACTTCTTATCTCGATCTCATCGAAACGAGGCTTCATAGAGAGGGAATCACGCTTTCGCGGCTAGATGGTGCGACGAAAAATCGAGACGAAATCGTCAGTCAGTTCCAGTCACCGGATGGTCCATCCGTGATGCTGCTTTCGCTTAAGGCAGGAGGAGTTGGGATTACCCTAACCGCCGCAGACCACGTTTATCTCATGGATAGTTGGTGGAATCCTGCGGTCGAGGACCAGGCTGCAGACCGCGCACACCGAATCGGGCAAGAAAATCCGGTGCTTATTTCGAGACTCGTCAC
>JBGSHQ010000136.1:0-2136 GCA_041752095.1 Bdellovibrionia bacterium | reverse complement strand
AGCTTTTCGAAGTTTTTCGACTGAAAACTGGAGCCCTCTTTAAGGCTTCCTTCCTTCTTCCTGCACTGATGGCCCCGGTCAGTCAGGATCACCTACTTCTTTCAGCGCTTGAAAAGATGGGGGAAGGTTTTGGAATCGCATTCCAAATTGCTGACGATCTCGAAGACGACTTTAACTCTCTTAAAGCGGATCCTGCGCATACAGCCGCCTATTTTACAAAAAAAGAGGCCCAACTCAGAGCTGAAGAAATTTTGGGAGCTGCATTCTCTAATCTTGAAAGAGTTTCTCCTTCGATTTCTAAAATAATTAGCCCCTTTTTGGATGAACTCGCTCAGAAGATTAAACCATGAAGAAAAAGAAAAAATTACTCTGGATCATTGATCCTTGGAAAACACTCGATCACGAAAGAGACACCACCCTTCGGCTCATTGAAGAAGCACGAATCCTAGGTGCCGAATGCTGGATTGCTGAACACTCTTCTGTTTCCTTGAAAGAGGGTTCTGTAAAAGTTCTGGCTAAAAAAGTGATAGGAATTGATCTCCCAAGAACCGAAAACAACTTTAGGTTTGGTCCTAAACAGTGGGTCAATGCCTCTCAGTATCATCATATTTTTTACCGAGTCGATCCACCCATCGATTTATCCTATCTCCTTCCACTCCAACTTCTTTCACATGAAAATAAATCGATACACTCTCCACCTTCGGCACTTTTTAGACTGAATGAGAAATGGGGGGCAACAGAACTTGGCCATCTTTTTCCGAGAAGTCTGGTCTCAGCCAACAGTGATCTGCTCTTAAGTTTTATTGGGAAACATAAAAAAGTAGTCTTAAAGCCACTATATCAAGCTCAAAGCAAAGGAGTTGGAGTCCTGGACACTTTAAACACTCCGGCTGCATCGATTGCAGCTCAGGTAAAATTTGCGACAGAAGATGGAAAAATGCCCATCATCGTCCAAGTTTTTTTGCCTGGAATTAAACACGGCGAAACACGGCTGTGGTTCTCAGGCGGAAAACTCATCGCCTCAGTTCGAAAGATGCCAAAATCGGGCGAATCCATCATTAATATGGACCGGGGTGGATCACTCGAGCCCGCAAAATTAAAAGTGAACGAAGTGAAAGCAGTTAAAGCCATTAGTCGCTTTCTGAAGAAAAAGAAAATCCTTTGGGCTGCTGTGGATCTCATTGATGGTAAAATCACTGATTTTAATCACACATCCCCAGGCCTTATCGTTGGGATGGAAAATTTACTTGGAAAAAATCTAGCTCGAGAAGCGCTTCGCCCTCTACTGCGCTAAAGCTAATAAGTATACCGAGCACTGAACATTAAACCGTTCGTATAGGGCCGACTTTCACTCGTTTGCTGGATGGGATCTGGAGTATGCATGAGACGACGAAGTTCCAGTGCAGCGCTGAAGCGCGTCTCAGGAATCCAATACTCATATCCAATTTTTCCGGCAAAAACGTAGTCGTTCTTGATTGAAAAAAAGCCTTCTGCATCCGAGTTCGTCACACCCACTTCTCCACCCAAATACACTCCACGCACGTAAGCGGGAAAAATAAAATAATCAAAAACGAAGGTTAAAATCGTAAAGGGCTTTTCGTCTTGGCTGATACGGGAATAGCGAAATCCTAGATCAAACCCGGAGTCTTTTAGCGGGAAAAGTCCGACAAACCCGAAACCATAACCTTGAGCTTTCTCGACTGTGGTCGAAGAACCGAAAGATCGATAAAGATCTAAGCCGAGACGATTAAATCGCCAGACAGGAATATTCGCAGCCGCATCGGTTGGCGGAATGACATCATCAGACCACGCGGGCTTTAATAGAGAACTCATCACGAGTATTAAAGCGGCAAAGCTGACTTTACTCATCCTATTTTACCACCTAAAAAAATGTGGAATCTCAACACTAGCCAACTGTTTTAAACTTTCTAATGTGGACTTAAATTCACTCGAAACAGGCACTGCCGCTCGGGATTTAGATTGGGACTCTTTTTCTGCAGGCTGATGCTTATTTTTCATTTCGCGAAGACGCTTTCGTGCTCCTTCGATCGAAAATCTTTCAACATAAAGGAGGTGCTTAATGAGAAATAGCATCTCAACATCTTTTTTACGGTAGACGCGCTGACCGGATTTCGA
>JBGSHQ010000135.1:0-3750 GCA_041752095.1 Bdellovibrionia bacterium | reverse complement strand
CTTATAGAGTAATGAGGTTAAAGTAGGGACATCTTCCCCGTCTTTTTCGCTGTCGATGGTAAATCGAGAATCTTTTTTGTCAGTCATAGGTTTGCATCTCCAAAGTCACGGAAGACGGCCTTTCATAAGGACTTTTCGGATTATTGGCAGGAAACCTGAGGGTTCGTTTTACACTAAAATGATGGAAGTAGTTGACGCGTCATATCCACCATGGTACGAAGGTAATGGATTTGTGAGAGGGAAACAGGAGAATTAGCCATGCGTTTGACATCTAAGGGACGGTACGCCGTCCGAGCCATTCTGGACCTGACCTTTAATTCTAATGGTCGTCCCGTTCGCCTTCAGGAAATTTCTGAACGTCAGAAGATCTCTCTGCACTATCTAGAGCAGCTCTTTCGTCGTCTACGTAAGGGATCAGTCGTAAAGAGTGTTCGCGGCCCGGGTGGTGGATACGTTCTATCCCGCTCGATGGACGAAATTTCAGTGAAGGATGTTCTACTCAGCGTGGGTGAAAACATCAACCCTGCTAAAGACCTTATTGGTGCGACCGACATTAAGAGCGACACCGTAGAATTCATCCTAACAAAGACTTACTTCGAAAACCTCGGAATGCTCATGCAGGAATACCTCACGACAACATCCGTCGGTGACCTCATCCGCAAAGCACGTGGATCTGACCTCCCGAAGGGACAGTCAGGATCCATTCTCGAATCTTCCGGCTTTAAAGCCCCAGCGAGCCCAAATGCTGGCAAGCCACGCGACCTTACTTGATTCTAATGCTGGAGCGCCTATCCATCCATTTGTGGTGGAGGCGCTCTTTGCATTTTTGAAAGAAGGCAAAGGTCTAGGCAATCCATCGAGTCTTCATGCGCTTGGACGTGAGGCATCCCTGAATGTGGAGCTTGCCCGCCAAGCCGTTCTGAAAACTTTTAATGCTTCTCCATCAGAGTGGACTGTAACCTTCACCTCGGGCGGAACAGAAGCGAATCAGCTCGCAATACGCGGAGTGCTTGAGTCTGAAATCGAAAAGGGGACAAAGCCAAAATGGTTTGTGTCACCTGTCGAGCACGGCTGTGTTTTAGATTTAATCGCCCCCATGAAAAGGTTAGGAGTAGAAGTCACGGAGTTAAAGGTTAAACCCAGCGGTGAGGTGATCATTCCGGAATCCGCTTACGATGAGGCAACCCTCATCTCAGCGATAGGGGTGAATAATGAAACAGGGGTTTTAACTTCGCATATCCTTAGCGAAAATAAAGCCCTTTCTAAGGCGATCAAGCACACTGACTACGTTGCTGGCTGGGGGAAGGAGTTATTAAATCTTTCAAGCGGGGGCGCGCCTGATCTCGTTGCCCTTGCTGGGCATAAACTCGGAGCAATTTCTGGAGTGGGCGCTTTAATTCACCGGAAAAAAATTAGACTTTCCCCGCAACTCATTGGCAGCCAGCAAAATAGGCTCAGGGGTGGGACCGAAAACCTTCTAGGAATCCTCACTCTTCGTGTGCTCAGTGAACGGTGGGAAGAGGTCTGTCGTGAGATTCAAAATCTTTCGTCATTACGAGATCAGTTCGAAACCGAGTTAAAGAAGCTAATCCCTCGGGTTAAACTGACTGCGAATGAGGGGGCGCGAGCACCTCATCTTTCTCATTTTTCAATCCCCGGACTCCCGAAATCCCTGTCTCTCGTTCAGCAGCTTGATCTACGTGGGTTTGCCGTGTCATCCGGGTCCGCATGCGCAAGCCATACAATCGAACCATCCCATGTTTTATTGGCGATCGGATTTAATAAAATAGACGCCTTAAATTCACTCCGCGTTTCTCTCCACCCAGGTAGTACCTGGAAAGATTTAAGTGGACTGCTAGCCGCACTCGAATCCATTCTAAAGCGAAATGAAGTCATCTAAGCGGGTTCGAGTTATTGCAGCCATCGATGAGAATATTTTTTCTCAGGTAGCTGCGTCGATCCTTCGGAACCAAGATTACGATTTAGTTGCGATTTATCTTTTAATCGACCTTGAAAAGCTCGGACTGAATTCGAGCACCTTTCCTTCAGCAATGCGAAAGTCAAATCTCACTAAAATCGAAAAATTTTGCTCAGGTATCGACGTGCCTCTGCGCGTGATCGATGTCACAGAAGATGTGATCGCAAAAGTTTATGATCCGTTTTGGATGGCAAGGCTTACAGGGGCGCCCTCTGCCCCGCGGCTGGACTGGGTGAGTGGGTTTTTAATTCCAAAACTCGCTGAACTTGCAAAAGACTTTCGAGCGGAAAGTTTTTGTACAGGGCACCTCGCTCGTAAGCTCGATGAAAAGCCCGGTGGCATTCTTCGGTACTCTGACGACACCGACCCTTATTTAGACCAAAGTGAATCCTTTTCTCGCCTTAAAGCTGATAGTTCATCTGATGTATTAGATCGACTCATCCTTCCACTGGGGGAGGTTTCGCTCGATCGAATCGCACATCTCGCCCAAGAAATGGGGCTACTTAAAAAACCCGTACTCATCGAAGATGATGATGAGGCTGAAAAAATCGATCCTGATCTCATCGCAATGGCTGACCTACTGGAAGAATATCGAACACGTGGACGATGGGAATTCACGGAAGCGCAGTTATCAAGCCCTGAACTCCAAGCAAGAGCCCCTGGTGATTATTTTAATCGCGGGCCCATTCGAAGTACGGATGAAGTTACGGTCGAGGAACACAAAGGAATTCCTTTTTACCAACGAGGGGACTCTGCTCCAGAGTTTCATGAACAAGTCGTTTTAGACATTCTACTTCAGAGTAAAACGATCATCATCGGCCCTAAAAAAAATGGGGCCATAGGTCGCGCCTTTTTACAAAACATCCTTTGGAATCTAGCACCTAAAAACCCCATCCATGCGTTCCCTATAATCGTGAGTATTTTCGGTGAACGGAAGTGGGTCGAAGCGACGCTTACCCTTTATCCAGGAGGCTTGGGCGATCTTAAGCTCCGCTCACCCCTCTACGGGACAGCCCGTGGAACGACTTTGGTGTTTTATGAAGGGTCACGGGTCATCGGGAGTGCAAAAATAGCGGAAACTCCTAAGGAATTGAGCCGAGAAATCCCGATTGAAATGACCGCCGATCCCGCATAAACCCTGTCCTGTGCAATCGCTCGGTCACACTAAAAAATACGACCTAAAGACCCTCGGGTGTAAGGCGAACCTCTACGATAGCCAGCTCATTGAAGCTGAGCTTCAGTCGCGGGGATGGAGGCCAGTGGGCGAGGGTGAGATCTCTGATCTGTGCATCGTAAATTCCTGCACCGTAACCGACGAGGCAGATAAGCAAAGTCGCAAGATGGCGCTTAAGGCATCGAAAGCGAGCCCCGGGACCCGAGTTGTGATGACAGGATGTGGAGCGGAGGTCGAACCTGAGAAGAATGCTGAAAGTCGGGGAGTTGATTTCGTCGTTGGGAATCAGAATAAAAATCGTCTCGTCGAACTTGTCCTAAAGGCGATCGGCGAAGGATCGAACGAGGAAAACGCGGGAATTAAAAAGGGCGTCGTTCTCGGCGGTGTTTCGAATTACTCAGAAATTTTATCTCGTCATCCGATGGACCGCGAATGGGCAACGCCTGAGAGCTCTTTCATGCTCCCTCCTGCACACCTCCGAGGCGAATCGGGAAGAACACGCGCATTCATTAAAATCCAAGAAGGATGCAACTCGTTTTGCACTTACTGTATTATCCCTTATGGCCGTGGCCCCAGCCGCAGTCTACCGATCGAAAAT
>JBGSHQ010000134.1:0-1747 GCA_041752095.1 Bdellovibrionia bacterium | reverse complement strand
GTGATTTTTACTTTGAAATTGCCTTCCTCGGTGAGTAAGTCTCCTTCATAAACACCTGCGATTGATTGATAGAATCGGTGACGCTGAGTAAGGTCAGCCTCCATCGATTTAGCCTTTTTTGTGTTCATTTCGTTTTGTGCGAGAATTTCTTGTTCTGCAACAGCGCGGCCTTCTTCGCGCGCGCGCTGAATGAGTTTATCTTTCATCTCGAGCTGGATTTCGAGTTCACCGCGAGCCTGTTCGCGTCCTTCGAGTCGTGCATTTTCAATCATTCGGCTATCGTCCTCTTTTTCGCAGGATGAAAGTAGAATCCCAATGAGTCCGAAAAGAAGTGTTTTCTGCATTTTAATGTTCATAAATGACTTCCTTTAAATTTCCTGTGTAAGGGTGACTAGGCGATCGTGTGTTCGGTGGTAATCCAGTTTTCGTTCAAGAAGTTCTTTCTGTGTCGCGATTAATTTATCAATAGCTGAAATCACGTCAGGGGAATTCTTAACTCCACGGTCGTAATCGGATTGTGTACTTCGAAGGTACTGCTCTACGAGTTTTAGCCGCTCTTCAGAGTTATGAATCAGCTCGTGAAGATGGAGGAGTTCACCCTGTTTACTGATGACTTCAGCATTAAAGTCCCGGTCCTTTTGTTTTTTATCAAGCTGGGATGCCTTTTCTTCGATCGATGATGCTTTAGATTGGGAATAAAGCTCAAAATTAAAAAGGGACCAAGTCGCCCGAACGCCTGCGGCCCAGTCGTCCCGGTCTTGATAAGCGAGGTAATCTCGCTCGCGGAGGGTGTAAACATAATACCCTGCATAGACATCAACACTCGGTAGCCACCACGCCGCGCGATACGATGCTTCAGCGGATTTAATGGAGTCGAGCGCTTGAATTTTCAGTAACCCGACTGTGGCTACTTTCCTATAGTCTCGAGTAATTCGGTCGTCATGGTGATCATGCTCTAAACGGTCAAGGGGGTTAATTTCGCGAGTGGGCTCCATTCCGAGTGCAGCTGATAATCGGACAGAGACGAGTTCTCTCTCATGATGGAGGCTCTCGATTTCTTCCTTAATTCGATTTGCGTAGAGATCGAATTCATGAATGTCTGTATTCGTTACGAGGCCACGATTCTGTCTGATTTGGGCTGATTTTTTTACTCGTGTGTTCGTTTCTTGGATAGTCCTATAGGTCGACTCGAGTTCTTTACAGTAGGCAAGCTGGAGATAGAGCTGTCTCGAAGCGCTGAGTTTTTCCTGTCGAGTGATTAAACTCTCAGATTTTTCATAAACAGCGTGGGCTGTCCGAACTCGTCCTTCGTTAAGATCACGGAACCCATTAAAAAGATTTATAGTCGCAGCGATATTTCCATAAGGTTCATTTTTCTCGAGGTAGGTTCCCGTCTGAAAGATTTCTTGTCCTATTCCTAAATCAAACCGGGGTGCAAACGACTTCGAAAAAAATCCGGTTCGTTTATCCTGGGCTTGCCACCGCAACTCAGACGCAGCGATCGATGAGTTCCCCTCGAGTGTGATTCGATCTAAGTCAGAATATTTTAGATCGATGGCGAATGCATTCATCGCCGAAACGCTTAATAATAAAATGCTGAATTGAAGAAAAGATTGAATTCTCATTTCCATTCCCCTTCGGTATCTGCGCGGAGAATCTTCTTCTGCGTGAGTTGATCTAAAGCTTTTTTGCCGTAACGGTAGAAAACGACCGGTGTGACGATCAGATCCAGAAGCGTCGAGGAAAA